>JBEGTN010000217.1:0-3022 GCA_041179405.1 Verrucomicrobiota bacterium | reverse complement strand
CCGCCAACAATAAAAACGCCCCGCCCTGGGACGCCGCCTGCCTCCAATGGCTGCGCGTGCGCGGCTTTATTCCGACGCCAAAACCAACCGCGCCCACGAAGTGAGCCTGCTCCCCATTCGCTCGTAACCTGCAGGATTTTCCCCGCCAAAGTAGAGGGAGCATCTTGCTCCCTTTCCGTAAACACGGGAGCAAGATGCTCCCGCCACCCTCGCCCCTGTCACCGAGAAACCGGCGCATTCTAATGCCAAGTGTCCTTTGAATTTGGACTTTGGCCGGATGTAGCCCCGACCGGTGGTCGGGGTCGTCAGAGTGGTCAGAGTCGTCGTAGTCGGAGTGGGCGGGGCCGTCGAACATTTCCCAGAGACCCCGACCACCGGTCGGGGCTACATCCCCCAACGAAACCTCAACGCGCAACAATGCAGCGTGCGTAGGATTGGCACGCCGTGTTTTTGTGCGCAGGTTCCTTCAAATGCCTCGCCTCTTCCCCGCCCTTCCGCTCGCAGTTTTTTCGTTCACCTGCTTTCACCTGACACCCGCGCTGCGAGCCGAGCCGGTCACCCCCGAACGCATCGCCGGGCTGCCGAAAGAAGATCAAAGCCGTTGGGCGGACTACCTCGCACGATCCCGAGCGGCCGCCGCCGCCGACACTGAAGCGCTCCAACGCGAAGTGGCCACCCTCAAGCTCGCGCAAGCCCTGCCCGCGCCGGACGGCGGCGATTTTAAATTCGAGCCAAAGACCGGCGAAGCCTGGTTCGCGAGCGCGGAGGCGGCCCGGCTTGCTGATACGATCATTTCCTATCAAGCGCCCAACGGCGGCTGGTCTAAACACACCGGCTATTCCAAAGGCCCCCGCCATCCCGGCATGCAGTGGTCCTCGCAAAGCCTGCCCGGCCAGCCGGCCCACTACCTCTCCACCTTCGACAACGGCTCCACCACCGGCCAGATCGAGTTCCTCGCCGAAGTCTGCCGCGCCACGGGCCGAGAAGACTGCCGCACCGCAGCCCTACGCGGTCTGGATTTCGTTTTCGCCGCCCAGTTTCCCAGCGGCGGCTGGCCCCAGGTTTACCCCCTGGAAGGCGGCTATCACGACGACATCACCTTTAACGACGACTCCATGACCCACGTTCTGGAGCTGCTGCGCGCCATCGAAACCGGCCTGCCCGCCTTCGCCCTGGTCGATCAACCTCGGCGTGAACGCGCCGCCCTCGCCCTCGCCGCCGGCCTGCGTTGCGTCATCACCACCCAGATCGCGCAAGAAGGACGTAAAACCGCTTGGTGCGCGCAGCACGACCCTATCACCCTGAGCCCGGCCGCCGCGCGCAAAATGGAACCCTCCGCCATCAGCGGCATGGAGAGCGCCCATCTGCTCGAATTTCTTATGACACTGCCGAGACCCGCGCCGGAAATGGTGGCATGCATCGAGTCCGGGCTAGGTTGGCTGGACCGCGTCAAAGTCACCGGTATGGCCCGCGTCAAACGCGACGGAAAGACTGCCTACGAACCCACCCCCGGCTCGACCGAAGTGTATTGGGCGCGTTTCTACGACCTGACCGACAGCCATCCGATATTTCCCGGCCGCGACGGCGTGATCTACCCCACCTACGAAGCCATGGCCGCGAACAACAAAGTGGGCTACGACTTCTACACCGGCCAACCGGCCAGCATCCTGAGGAACGGCCAGAAAAAATGGCGCAAGATGCTCGCCAAACCGGACGGCAACTAGGCGCTAGTAGTCTGTAACACAAAAAACTTCGGGGTCGTTCACGTAGAGATCGGGCCAATTGAATTTCAATCCGTGTCCATCCGTGTTCATCCGTGGTTAACTTTTGGTTCCGGGTATTCTCTGCGTCTCTGTGCCTCTGTGGTGAAAATGCAGGGAGGTTTTAACCGCGAAGGAGCGCGAAGGGACGCGAAGAACGGAGGGAGCAAGCTCAGCAGACGGAAATGGCAGTTTTAAGGATAACCTGACAAAGCAGAACCCCATCCCTGCGCCAATCGGTTTGCACCGGGCGGGAGTTGGCCCCACATGATGCGGAGGAAAAGTCGCATACACCTCCTCCAGCCCCACACCCTCGCACACCGTGCCCCGATCACTCAAATCCCTCGTATTGTTTCTGCTTTGTATTGCTCTCGGCGGCATGGCGAAAGCCGCCGGCACGGAATGGACCAGCCGCCTGGAGGCGCTGGAGGCGACCGCACGCAGCGCGCTCAACGACACCAACCTGCTGGCGGACCAATACACCCTCACCGCCAAAATAAACCGCTACAACGCCCGCCTCGCCGACATCCAGAACGAGAACGCCGCCGCCAAGGCGAAACTCGACGCTGAAACGGAGCCTCTGCGCGCCCTCGAAAATGAAATCGAAGCCAATTCAGCCTCGGTGAAAAACCGCCCCGATGGTCGCAACAGCAGCGAAGTCAGCCGCTACAATGCCGCAGTCGAAACCTACAACCGCTTGGTGGATAAACAACACGCCCTCGCCGCCAAACTGGGCCCGCGTATGCAAGCCGAACGCGAGCGCCTGGACCACCTGCAAAAAGCCCACGACGACGAGCGCACCACCCTCAACGCGCTGGCCGATGAACTGCGCCGCCGCCAGGCGGTCTGGGAAAATTTCAGCCGCGACGGCGGCGATGTGCGTTATCAAAACGAGGTCAACCGCCTGCTGGCGGACATCCGCGTGTCGCCCGGCACCGGCACCCAGTATCGCGACTCCCTGCTGGCCCGCGTGCGCAAACTCAGACGCTCGCTCGCGGAGTGGGCCATGGCCCGCTCTGCGGCCCAGCCAAACGGGCTCGTCCTGGTCACCGCGCAAGTGGGTGACGAGCCGATGTGCTTTATTTTTGATACCGGCGCCCAAGCTGTGACGCTCCCCCAGGATTTGGTTCGGGCGCTTGGCTGGCAAAACCGGATGGGCGAAGAAGAGAGCGTGGTGGGTGTAGGCGGGGCAAAGACCAAAGGCCGCCCCCTCATGCTCCCTAGCGTGTCCAGTTTAGGGCAGTCAGCGCGTGACGTGTCCG
>JBEGTN010000216.1:0-3537 GCA_041179405.1 Verrucomicrobiota bacterium | reverse complement strand
GCTTCATGGCCGCCGAGGCCGATGGCGGCTACGCGCTGCCCTACACCCTCGCCAGCGTGCTCATCCCCGACCGCGAGCTCTCCGACTGGTTCGAGCAGGCCGCCAAGCTCGCCGGCCCCGGTCGCGCCCAGACGGTGGGCAACTGGATCGTCAACGACCTGCTCCGCGAACTCGCCGCTTCCGGCACCGCGCTCGCCGCCGCCAAGGTCACGCCCGCGCACGTCGCCGACCTCGTCAAACTCATCGACGCCGGCACGCTTCTTCAAAACGCCGCCAAGGAAGTCTTCGCCGACCTCGTCGCCACTGGCGACGCCCCCGCCGCCATCGTCGCGCGCAAAGGCCTCGCCGCCGCGCCCACCGACACCGCCGAGCTGGAACAGTGGTGCCGCGACAGCATCGCCGCCAACGCCAAGGCCGTGGCCGAGTTCAAGTCCGGCAAGGAAAGCGCGCTCAACGCCTTCAAGGGCGCGATCATGAAAGCCGCCAAGGGCAAGGCCAACCCCAAGGCAGTGGACGAGACCCTTCGCCGTCTGCTCGCCGAACTCTGACGCCTGATTTTTTTATCCCCATGCTCACGCTGCCCGTCGCCCCCGGTCTGCACCTCACTCAACTCCACCCTGACGACACCGAGGAGTTGTTCACGCTAACCGACGCCAACCGCGCCCACCTTCGCCGTTGGCTGCCATGGCTCGACCTCACGCGCGTGTCGGCCGCCACCGCGAAGTTTATCGCCCAGAGCCAGCGCGAGACCGCCGCCGGCACCGGGCTGCATTTCGGCATCTACGAGCAAAACGTCCTCGTCGGCATTATCGGCTATGTGCGCATCGATCCGGTCAATCGCGGCGCCTACATCGGCTACTGGCTCGCCGCCGACGCCCAGGGGCGCGGGATCATGACCCGTTCGGTCACCGCCCTTTATACCTACGGTTTCGCCAAAATGGACCTGCACCGGCAGGTCATCCTATGCGCCGAAAAAAACCCGGCCAGTTGCGCCGTCGCCGAGCGTTGCGGGTTTCGCTACGAGGGGCTCTCGCGCGACGCCGAGTGGCTTTACGACGCTTATGTCAGCCTCCGTGTTTACGCCCGCCTGCGCACCGACGCCTGACAATTCCCTGACATCCGGCTGACGAGGCGGTGACAACTCGGCGCGCGTCTTCCGCTACACTGCGGGGGTCATGAAAATCACCGCCATCCTCCTCGCCGCGCTCGGGCTTTGCTCCGGGCTGCTCGTCACCGCCAAAGCCATGTCGCTCACTCCCGTCACCGACGCCGTTGGCCTCAAAATCGAAATCGACCGTTCCGTCCTGCCCGCCGACTCGCGCGAGACTGCCATCGTCAAGGTCTCGCTTCGAGGCTGCCTGCCGCCCAAGGCCGCCCGGCGCGCCCCGGTCAACCTCGCCCTTGTGATCGACAAATCCGGCTCCATGTCCGGCGACCGTATCCAGCGCGCCCGCGAAGCTGCGCTGGAGGCCGTGCGTCGCCTCGGCCCCGATGACTTGGTGTCAGTCATCGTCTTCGACAATGGCGTGCGCACCCTCATCCCGTCCCGCCGTGTCGGCGACGGCTCCGCAGTCTCCGAGGCCATCGAGACCATCACTGCCGGCGGCGGCACCAATCTCTACGGCGGCGTCGTCGCCGGCGCCGAGGCGCTGCGCCGCCATATCGAGGATGGCTACACCCATCGCGTCATCCTGCTCTCCGACGGGCAGGCCAACGTCGGCCCGCAGACCCCCGAGGCGCTCGGCTCGCTCGGCGCTCAACTGGTGCGCGAGGGCATTTCCGTATCCACCATCGGCCTCGGACTCGATTTCAACGAGGATCTTATGACCCGCCTCGCCCGCCGCAGCGATGGCAACACCTACTTCGTGGAAAACAGCCGCGACCTCGGCCGCATTTTTGGCGAGGAGCTCGGTGACGTGCTCAGCATCGTCGCCCGCCGCGTCGTGATCGAGGTGACCTTTCCCGAGGGCGTGCGTCCCGTGCGCCTCGTTGGCCGCGAAGGCCGGATCGAAAACCGCCGCGCCTTCATCGAGCTGAACCAGCTCTACGGCAGCCAGGAAAAGTTCGCCCTCGTCGAGGTGGAGATCGACGCCGCCAAACCCCGCACCACCCGCGAGGTCGCCCGCGCCGAGGTCCGCTATGAGAACGCCTCCGACGCCCGCCCCGCCTCCCAAAGCGCCCGCGCCGAGGTGAGTTTCTCCGAGGCCCGCGCCGAGGTTGTCAGCTCCGCCAACCACCAGGTGCAGGCCGACTACGCTGTCAACCGCCTCGCCGAGGCGAAGGACGAGGTCGTCGTGCTCGTCGATGCCGGTCGGCGCGACGATGCCGCCGCCCGTCTGCGCGCGGTCAGCTCCTCGCTCGCCAAGATGGGTCGCGACTACTCGAACTCCGCCGTTCTTTCCGCCGCCGCCCCCGCCGTGTCCGCCGCCGACAAGGTCGAGGCCGAGGGCTTGAGCAGTGCCGACCGCAAGGAATACCGCGCCAAGGCCCAGCAGACCTACAACCAGCAACGCGCGGAGTAGGCCGCGCTCCCCGCCGTCTGACATTTACCTGACAATTCCAGACTGCCCAAAGCCCGCCGCTTTGGGCAGTCTCCGTCCACCACCATGAACGCTCACCGTCTCATTCCCTTGCTCGCGGCATTGCCGCTCCTGCTCCCGGCGCAGACCGCGCTCACGATTTACAACCAAAACTTCGCCGTCGTGCGCGAGCTCGTGCCGCTCGATCTCAAGGCGGGCGTCAACCTCGTGAACTTCTCCGGCGCGACCACTCAGGTCGAGGCCGACTCGGTCGTGCTTCGCGATGTCACCGGCAAGGTCGCCCTCCGCATCCTGGAGCAGAGCTACCGCGCCGACGCCGCCTCCGAAGGCCTGCTGCTCTCGCTCAACGAGGGCAAGACCCTCGACTTCCTCGTGCGCGACCACGACGCCAGGGAATACCTCGTCAAGGGCCGCGTCATTCGCAGCGGATACAACGCCGCCGGCTCAGCCGCCACACCCATCATCGAGGTGGAGGGCAAGCTGCGCTTCTCGCTCCCGGGCCAGCCGATCTTCCCCTCGCTCGGCGACGACGCGATCCTCCAGCCCACGCTTTCCTGGCAGTTAAACGCCGACCACGCCGCCAAGCTCAACGCCGAACTCGGCTACGTGACCAACGGCATGAGCTGGCAGGCCGCCTATAACCTCGTCGCTCCGGAGAAAGGCGACCAGGTGGACATCGTCGGCTGGGTCACGGTGACGAACAACACCGGGAAACGATTCGACGAGGCCACGATCAAACTCATGGCCGGCGACGTGAACCGCGTGCAGCCGCAGAACGACTCTTTCGGCGGCATGCGCAAACCCAGGGGCGTGATGATGACGATGTCGGCGATGGCCCCGGCCGAAGTCACCGAGAAGGCCTTCGACGAGTTTCACCTCTACTCGCTCCCCCGTCCGGTGACGCTGCGCGACCAGGAGACGAAGCAGGTCGAGTTCCTGCGCGCGAGCGGCGTGACCGCGCCGCAGCTCTACATCTTCGACCAGCAGAAATACGGCG
>JBEGTN010000215.1:0-12763 GCA_041179405.1 Verrucomicrobiota bacterium | reverse complement strand
TCGCTCACCGTTCCGTCGTTCGATTCCGAGGTCCCCTTGATGGATCTCATCAAGAGCAAGATCGATGTGCGCCGCCTGTCCGCGCATGACGTCGCCGTCGTCATTGATCCGGCGGCATTTCCCGCTTCCTCCGGCGAACCCAAGCCGTCCCAGCCTTTCGCCGGTTTGTTGAAAAGCATCGTGTTGCCCGCCTCGCTCCGCGCTGACGGCGTGGACCTCGCCGGCACCATCCGTGTGCTCGGCGCGCAGCCGCTGGACGCCGCCTTCACGCTCAAGGGTGGCGGCATCGCCGCCGGTGCCGAGGGCAGCTTCACCCTCACGCTCAACGCCAGTGCGAAACAGGGTAAACTCATCAGCGAACTGCTGCTGCGCCCGATCCTCGGAGCCGACGGCCAGCTTAGCGCGCTGACCGTTGTATTAAACGCCACCGCCGAGAGCATCTCCCTGGCCGCCCCCGCCAAGCTCAAGACGGAGTTCGCCATCACCCGCGCCGGCGAGGGGGAAACTTATCTGCTTCGTATCGCATCCGGGGCCGCTCCGCTCATCGAGCTGGCGTCTTCTTGGGCGCCGGGCGCCACGCAGACTCCAGGCACTTGGAAGATCGACCTCACCGACGCCGACCTCGCGCCGTTCTTGCTCGGCCAGGTCGTGCCGACCTTCCGCGTTACCGGTGCGGGCGAGCTCACCGCCGCCGCCGCCGACCGTTTCCGTATCGGCGGGCAGCTCGCTGTCTCGGCCTCTGCGCTGGAGCGCCTCGCTGGCGCGCCCGCCCTCGGGCCGGTCAAGGCCGACCTGCGTTTTGGTTTTGAAATGAACGCCGGCCAGCCGCGCGTGGAGAGCCTCGCCCTCACGTTGTCCTCAAGCACTCCCGTGCTCAGCGTTGAGGTCCGCCAGCCCTTTGGTTTCGACCTTGTCACACAAAAGCTCCTGCCCAGCCGCCCAGGCGCCGACCTCTGCGATATCGTCGTGCTCGGCCTGCCGGTCGCCTGGTTGAAGTCTTTCCTGCCCGTCGGCCTCACGCTCGGCGGTCCCGTCACCGGCGCCTGGGTCGTGCGTGCCGAGGATGATAGTTTTGCCGCCGCCGCCAGCGCGCCCCTGGTCCTGCCCGGACTCCGCATGGACGCCTCGACCGGCCCGCAATTTATTTTCGACGCCATTCGCATCGAGGGCAGCCGCGCGCGCTTTGGTCCAGCCGGTCTGATCGCCGGGTTTGATCGTCTGCGGGTGCAGCGCAACGGCGAGGACGTGTTGAGCGGCTCGGTCGATCTCACCCGCAAACCCGCCGCGCCGCTCACCGCCAGAGGCGAGCTGCGCGCAGCCCTCTCCGCGCTCACCTCCCAGCCGGTTTTTGGCGGAGCGAGCCGTCTCAGCGGCGGCACCGCGTTGCTCACGTTCGACACCACCGTCAGCGATTCCCTGACCGCGAAGGCTTTGCTCAGCCTCGTGGGGCTGCGTGCCGGCAGTGCGGGCGAGCTGCCCGAACTCACGCTCAACGCCGAGGTCTCCAAGCAGGCCGATGGAGTCCTCATCGCCAAATTCCCGCTCTCCATTCGCAATAAAACCGCTTCACGCAGTTCCGATATCGAACTCGCCGCCACCCTCACGCCGAAGGATGGCCAGACCCGCATCGCCGCCCGCCTTTCCAGTCTGAATCTCCATGTGCAGGACTTGCAGGCCTTCGCCGCCCTCGCGCCCGTGGCGCCGCCTGCTCCCGCTGCGGGTGCTCCGGCCGCCGCAGCGCCCGCCCCCGCTGCCCCCGCTGTGCCCGCCGCCAATCCGCTTTGGGCGGGCTACGGCGGCGAACTGGTGCTGTCCTTTGCGCGTGTCGTTTACGCGCCGGGCGTGGACATCACCAACATCGAGGGCACGATCGGCCTCACGCCCGAAAGCCTGAGCGCCCAAGGGATCAAAATGGCGGTCGGCGGCGGATTTCTTAAACTCGGCGGCGCGTTGAATTTCCTTCGCCCGTCCGGTGCCTATGGTCTGGTCGCCGACGTCTCGGCGCACGATATCGCGAGCGGTCCTTTACTGCGCGCGCTCTCGCCGACGCAGACGGTGCCGCTTGAGGGCGTTTTCGCTCTCGATGCCAAGCTGGCGGGGCAGGGGAGTGATCCCGCCGCCGCCGCCAAAGCCGCCGCCGGCGAGGTCAAGTTGACCGGTAAAAACGGCATCATTCGCGCCCTGAATCTGGAGACCAATCGCTACGCCAAGGCCGGTTCGACGGTGGCGGGCCTGGCCGGTCTCGCCGGAGCCTTGTCAGGAAATAATCAACTGGCGCAGAAAGGCGCGCAAATCTCGGCCCTGAACAACGTCGCCCGCCAGTTCGGCCAGTTGCCCTTCGATGCCATCGTGGTCAGCGCAAAGCGGGGCCCCACCGGCGAGTTGGAGATCGGCGAGCTGAGCATGCGCTCGCCCCAGCTCACGCTTTCCGGTTCCGGCACCATTGCCAACTTGAGCGGTCGCGGTTTCGCCGACCAACCGCTCCGCCTGAGTGTCAATCTCGGCGCTCGTGGCGACATGGCCTCCGCCTTTCAAACCCTCGGCTTGCTCGCCCCTGCCGTCGCGGATGCGCCGGCCGACTCGTTCCAGCAGCTCATCGAGCCGCTGGTCTTCGACGGCTCGCTTCGTCAGGTCGGCACCAAGCAGGCCACCCGCCTGCTCGCCCGCGCGCTGAACCTGTAATCGCGTTATTATGGCCCTCAAAATCAAATGGAACGATGACCGCATCAAGGGTGTCGCCATAGCGGTGTTGCTCATCGTGCGCACCCGGCTGGCGCAAGGCCATTGGGGCGGCTTGATCACGGCGGCGCTGGAAGAATACCGCGACGACTACGACGGCTACAAGGCGGCCCACCCGAAGCGCGACCTCGCGACCGCGAAGGACGCGAGCCTGCTCACCGATGCCGGACGGCGAGCCCACTACGAGAAACTGGTGGCGGCGGTGGAAGTCCTGCTCGCCCGGCTGGAGCGCAATAAAACCCAGTTCAACAGTCTCAAGGAGCTGGATAATTATCTGGCGCTGAATCTGCGGATTTTTGACTGAGGCCGGGCCGGATCTACTTGCCGCACATCGAAGACTAGCGGCGTCCGTCATACCACATCGCGCAGTCGTCGCGGCTGGCGGTGGTTTTCATCGGCCGGAAAATGGATTTGAGGAGAAAGCGGCCCATCTCGCCCTTGCGGTAGAGATGAAGTTTGCGCGCGGAGGTGACGAGCGGGTGCCGATGCAGGATGACGGTGCGTTGGCGGTCGCGGCGGCCGACGATCTTTTGGAGGCGGAGCGCGAGGTCGATTTCCTCCCCGGCGAAGAACTTCAGGTCAAAGCCGCCGACCTCGCGAAACGCCGCCGCGCGCACGAGGATGAACGAGCCCGCCACCAAGCGCCGGAGACGACTCGCGAGGTTCCAGACCGCGCAGGCGAAGCGGAAGGCAAGCGGCCCTTCGTCCAGAGCGACGGTCGCGCCCGCGAGCAGCACGTCGGCGCGGCGGGTGAGCGCCGCCACATCGGCCAGCAGCGCGCGCGAGGGTTGCGAGTCGGCGTCGATGAAGAGCAGCCATTCGCCAGAGGCGACGGACGCGCCGGTGTTGCGCGCACGACCGATCTGGTTGACCGGCTCGAAGACGACCTTCGAGCCCTCGGTTCGCGCGATCTCGGCGGTGCGGTCGGTGGAGTTGTTGTCGCAGACGACGAGTTCCCAGCCGAGGCCGGCGTCGGTGAACGCACCCGCCGCCGCCTTCACGGCCTGAAGGGATGCGGCGAGGAGTTTCTCTTCGTTGAAAGCGGGGACGATGATCGAAATGAGGGGCGGGTGATCCACGGCGGCTGATTCATGGGCGGGAATCCTCGCGGAGGAAACCGCATTTACGCCGTGCGCGCCGCCGGGGATCTAAAACTCGAACGGGCCGAGATCCGGCGCAGTGCCTTGGTAGGGTTCGCCCACGTCCACGCCCTTGTCGATCAGGTCGCTGCCGGTGAGCAGCCGGGCGAAGCCGTCGGGCAGGCTGCCATCCGCCTTCCGGGGTGCGCCGGCGGCGGTCTCGCTCAGGTCGGCGTAGTCGCTTTCGTTCGCCGAAACCACCAGCATCCAACTGTTGTTCTGGTGGCCGACGGTGGAATCGAGACTGACGTTGGTGGCGGAACCCGTGCGCGGGAAGCTGACGCAGTTTTTGAGGATCATGGGCTGGCCGCCGCCCTCCATGAAGTAGTTGTAGGCGCTGCTGCCGTTTGAGAAAGCGAGGCAGTTGGAGACGATCAACCCATCCGTATGGCTGTTGTTGGTGATGCCTTGGGCGTTGCTTTTGTATTTGTTATTAAAGGACACGCCCTTGATCAACTGGTGAACTCCCTTCGAGCTGCCGCCCGTGCCGTTGCCGCCGAGCTTGAACCCGTTGCCGTTGCCTTGGAAGGAGCCGCTGCCGGGGAACAAGGCCCCGTCGCCGTTGTGCCAGGTCCAGCAATCGCGGATCACGACGGCGGCGTCGGTTTCAAAGAGATCCCAGCCGTCGTCGGAGTTGTTCCAGGAGCGGCAGCCGGTGAAGACGATGCCCTGGCCGCAGTGCAGCTTCGCGGCGAAGCCGTCTGCGTCGCTGCCGCGGTTGTCGGAGTCGTAATTCATGTAGGAGTCGCAATTGATGATCTCGATGAACGCGGCCAGGTTCGCGCCGGGGTTGCTTGTCTCGTGCGCAAAGCCGATTTGCAGTCCGGTGTCGCCGTTGTGGTGAAAGACGCAGCGTTCAAAACGGATATGGCTGCCCTCGACTTTCACGGCGTTGTCGCCTGCCCGCATGATTTCCAGGCCCTTGAAGTCCCAGTAGTTGCCGTCGGTGGTGAGCCGGATGCCCCGGTTGGCGGCGCCATAGGGCTGAGTGGAGAAATCGAGGACCGGCGTTTCGCCCGGATAGGCCCAGAGTTTGATGGGGGCGAGGGCGGTGCCCGACTTGGCGATCGTGATGGTTTGCGAGTTGGGGTAGGTGCCGCCGCGCAGGTAAATCGTGTCTCCTGATGTGGCGATTTCAATCGCCCTCTGCACGGTCTTGAAGGGCAAACTCAAGGTGCCGGGATTCGTGTCTTCGCCCGTTGGCGAGACATAGAGATCACCGTCGGTCGGTGGCTGGCTGATCGTGATGGTGGCTCCGGCGCTCGTCACGCTGCCGCGGCTATTTGAAACGACCACCGTGTAGGCACCGGCATTCGCGGCCTGGGCATCGGTGATGGAAAAGGTGGCATTGGTCGCGCCGTCGATGACCTGCGCGTTTTTATACCATTGATAACTCAAGTGCGCACCGCCGCCGGCCGTGACCCCAAGCGTGATGCTCTGGCCGGTCGCCGCCGTCTGACTTTGAGGTTGGGTGGTGATGGCGGGCACCGTCGCGACCCCGACCACAAAGAACCGCGATCCGAGTCCGGAGGTGAACGGCACGGCCGTGGTGAAGTCGCCGGCGGCATCGAAGGCGCCGGTGCCGTCGAGCTGCCATTCCGCGAGAGGCAGCAGCAAGTCACCGGTCCCGAGCGTTTCAAAGAAGCCGTTGGCGGGGCCGCCTTTTCCGGTGAGCGTGAAAGTCGAGCTGTTCAGATCCATCTGTGTGACACGTAGTCCGGTGCTGTCCACCGGGGTGCCGCCGCCGGTGCCGCCCCCACCGTCTCCCGTGCCGGTGCCTGGCGCGGCGGCGGCGAAGGTATCGGCCAGCCTGAACTCATCGACCGTGTAGGCTCCGCCACCCGAACTCGCGCTGGGAGTGTTCCACAAAAAGTAGGCCAGACTCGAGGTGTGCGATCCGCTCGTCGTGCCCGCGCTCGCGGAAGGCGTTGCACCGAGGCTGGCGGGGTCGAGCCAGATTTCGGCCGTGTCGCCTCCGGAACTGAACGTATAGCCCGCCACGATCAGATGAGTCGTGCCCACGGTCAGCGGAGCGCTCACAAAACCGGGGCTGGCGGTTTTGACTCCCACAGCCAACTGCCCGCCGGTGGTGATAAAAAATCCGAGCGGCGGAGTCGTCGTCGAGGAGGATGAGCTGGATGCGAACGCGATCAAGCGCTGGGCGCTGGGCAAGGCGTCGATCTTGAGCAAAAACGCCACATACACCGTGCCGCTGCTTCGCGCCGCAAAGGGAAGCGACGTCCGGGCCGCGCTGCCGGTGGCGAGCAAACCGACGGCCAGGCCGCCGCCGGCCTGAAGCGGCGGGAGCGAAAGGTTGCTGTCTTTGATCGTGATGGTGCCGGAGCCGGAGGCCGCCACCCACGAGCCCTGTCCGGCCAAGTTGCCTGTGGCAGGGTAGGCAAAGCCGTCGTAAAACGGCAACGTCACCTGCCCATGCAAACCAACCGCCACGACAAGACACGCGACAACCGACGCAATGAGAGAACGCATAGGGGTAGGGAACAGGGGTAACTGCCAATACCAGAGGTGCGGAGACGGGGCGGCTCACTCTGGCGATGCACCTATCCAAATCGGAATCGGGCCATCCCGTCAATTCCGTCAGGGCGGGCTCAGGTCGGCGTAGAAATCGACCAGGACAATTTCTTTGGGCACCCGGAAGCGAATCGGCAAGGTGTCGCCGAGCCCTCGGGAAACGATGAGCGTGGCGGCGTGAATTTCTGAACGATCAGCGAGCCACCGGTAGCATGAGGCGGCCGGTTGAGGACGGCCGTGGCGATCTCGCCAGAGCGTGATCTGGCCGCCGTGCAAATGCCCGGCGAGCAACAAACGCGGCCCGGCGGCGCGCAGTTTCTCCGGCGCGATGAGCGCGGGATCATGAAGCAAGACAACGGTTGCGCCGGCCTCTGGTTGGCCTGGGTCTGGACCGGGGGCATCCATACGCTCCCACGCGGTGAAGCGGAAACAGCGGCCGGTTTTCCCCTTGATCCAGGCGTCGCGCCGGTCGATCGCGTGCGCCTGCGGTAGAGCTTCCAGGCGAGGGATGGAGGAGCTCGTGAACCAGCGGTCGTGATTCCCCGCCACCCAGCATAAGGGATAGATGGCGGACATTTTTCTGATCCACGCAACGGCCAGACGACAGCCCGCCGGCGTGTCGGCGTAATCTCCAGTCAGGGCGAGAACGTCGGGTTGCCAGGCGGCCAAGAGCGGCTCGATCTCACGTAGTTTTCGCTCACTGAACCACAGGTGGAAATCGCTGAGGTGGGCAATGCGAAGCCGATGCGGCGAGTCTGCCGGACCGACGATCTCGTGTCGCAGGGCGGTTATCATTTCCAGACATCGGCCAGTGCCATGCACGCGAAGCCCGCCGCCACGACACCGACGCGCCAGTTCCACAGGGCGGATATTTCCTCTCTGGTTGCGGGCGTGCGAAAAAACAGGACGTTGGCGAGAAACCAGCCGACGTATCCCGCCACGCCGTCATGCCAGTCGGCGCGGCCATCGGTCCAACCGAGCCACTGGACGATCTCCCAGCCCGCGTTGAACAAGGGAGGCAGCCAGGTGATCGAGAGCGCGCGGCCGGTTCGCAGTCGAATGCGCCAGCCTCCGATGAGGCTCGTGGCGATGAAGCACCAGAGCGCGCTCGGCAGGCAACCTCGCAACGCGCCCGAGATCGGCAGCCAGGCCCTCAATGCGTGTTTGAGCTGCTCGTAGCACGATGGGCCGCAGAGATGGCGCACGAGCCGGTTGCCCACGGTTTGATCCGTGCGATAGGCGAGGTAGAACAGCAGTCCAAATCCCAGTCCCAGGAGGGCGGCGGCGAGGCGTGAACGGCTCATTTTTCGAGTGAATATGCCTTCATTAATCCGTAGCCCCGGCCGAGCGCCAGGGATGTTATACGAAAACGTGCGGCCATGGGGATGTCTTTGAGCCGAAACCACGATCGAAAGCGCAACAGCGCGGAGAAGGGGATCAGCAGCGCATCAACATGCCGCCAGACATGGGTGGGGGTTTCATGGTTGAGCACGAAAAGACGGCCTCCCGTGCGCAGGACGCGATGGACTTCCGCCAGCAGGGCCTCGGGCAGGGTGGTCACGGACAGCACATGGCACAGGGTGACGTAGTCGAAACTCTCGTCCGGAAAACACAGCGCCTCGCCGTCCATCCGCCGCACCGGCGTGGCCGGTGAATTACGACGGCTGATCGAGACCATTTTGGCGGAGCAATCAATGGCGGTGACGGCATGATGCAGATACAGCGGGAGGTGGCGGCCGGGCCCCACGCCGATTTCCAGCAGCCGGCCGACGGGCTCGCGATTGATGTGTTCGATCAGGCGGCGGCGTCCTGGCGCGCAGAAGAAATCGACCAAGGGATAAAGGAAAAAGACCTGATTGTAGAAACGCGCGATCCGGGCGTTTCCGAGCAGGTTCGAAGAAGAATCCATGCGCAAAGCCTGTAGCCGTTGCCAAACGATAGGAAACTGGATTTTGCCGGGGCCGGGAAGGTGGGGGCCTAATCGTGCGCGAGCGCCTCAAGCGCCAGCGCGGTGCGGTGAAACCGGATCTCGCGGATGCTGCCCTTGAACCAGGAGACGAGATTCTGGCGGACGCCGATGGACGTGGTGCCGGCGCGCATCGGGGCAAACGCGACCTCACCCTCGAGTTCCAGTTCGCCGTTGATCGCGTGGCTCATGTGGCCGTTGGCGAAGCGGAGCGCCACCCACGTCCACTGGCCGCAGGGGTGGGTTTTGGATACGTCGAGCAAGGTGCGTTTGCTCTTCGCGGTGTAGAGAAAGGTATCGAGCGCCCACCGGCCGCCGGCCAGGGTTCGGGTTTCAAACAGCAGGCGGGATTTGTCCTGATCTTCGACGTGGAAAAACCGTTGCTCGGCCGGACCGTCGGCATCGGGTCGAAAGTGGATCTCGATGGTGAACTCGGCGAGTCCTTCAATCGGATTGGTGGCGAGGAAAAGCGCGTCGGTTTTGCCATTGAACGTGATGCCCTCGGCGGACGAGGCCGACGGTTGACCGTGAATTTTTGCCGGAAGCCCGGCAAGCACGTCAGGCCGATCCAGATGCCAGACCACAGGTTCGGTGCTTGGCGACGCGGCCAGGGCCGAGACGTAGAGCGACGTGCCAAAGACGAGTCCGATGATGCGATTCATAAACGGGGCAGGGGAGGGGCTGGTCTTGGCTATGCAGGAGCGCGGCGAATAAGACACGGGTAAAAGAAGGCCCGCGAAATTCGTCTGCAGTCAGACGTGTAGCGGAGCGTGGCGTCGCCCGGACACCGAACGGGGCCTGGCGCATCGGCAGTCTTTGTTTTTCATTCGACGCATTTGTAAATGAACACGTGCGTCGGTGAACTAAGCGAAGGCGGCGCGAGAGCAACGCAACCTCACCAACTAATCCCCGTTGATGTGAACCATTAGGGAAATACGCTAAACTGCACGCGGTCTTGCCCTGTGCTCTTCCGACTGCGGCTCTGCTTAAAACATCCCACCCCAGCCCCCGCACCTCATGATCCCCCCTCTTCGTTTGGTCGCCACGTTCTTCGCCGGCGCGGGCGCTTTGCTTGCCGACAATCCATCCACTTCCACCTCCGGGCCTCATGCTGCTTCTGCCAGCGTCGCCACGCTCACATCCAGTCCGGTGATCGCTTCAAATTTAGCCCTTATCGCCACGGCCTCGACTTCGTTTGTATCCGGCCACGAGACACTGGGCGCCATCCAGGACGGGCATGCGCCACGTTCTTCGCACGACTACGCCCATGGCACCTATGGCAACTGGCCGAGTCACGGCACCCAATGGGTGCAATACGATTGGCCCGTGCCGGTCTCCATCTCTGCCATCGACGCCTATTACTATGACGATCAGCGCGGCCTGCGCATGCCGAGCGCATCCCGCCTGCTTTACTGGAATCAGACCCAGGCGAAGTTTCTCCCTGTGCCCGGAGCCGAGGGTCTGGGCGTGGCCAAAAACCAGTTCAACCGCACTTCATTCCCCGGGGTGACAACCACTCGTCTGCGTCTCGAAATCGATCCCGAGGGCGAATTCTCAACCGGGATGCTGGAGTGGCGTGTTTACGACTCCGGCCACTCGCCGTTATTTCCGCCGCGGGTTGACGCAGGCCCGGATCGGGTCGTCGTCGAGGGTGGCAAAACTTACCTCGACGCCACCGTGGTCACCACCGGGCAACCCGGCTCGAACGCTTCGTTGCGTTGGGAGAAAATTTCCGGCCCCGGCGACATTCTCTTCGCCGACGCTTCCTCGCCGGCCACCTCCGCCGTGTTTTCGGCACCCGGCGACTATACGGCAGGCTTTTCCGCCACCGCCGGTGAACTGCGCTCCGGCGACAAGTTGCACATCCGGGTCGTCGAGCCGGCCCCGCTCGCCCGACTCGCCCCGGTCGATACCACCGCCTGGTCGGTTACCACGCCGTTTTGGCGCGAGCGACTTAGAAATGTCGTTATAAACTGGATACCGCATTGTGTCGCCGAGTGCGAAAAGCCAGATTTGAAGGAGGGCGGCATTAACAACCTCATCGCCGCCGCCGACAAACTCGCCGGCCGTCCCGCCCCGGCACACATCGGCTATCCGTTCTCCAACGCCTGGGTGCTTAACACGCTCGAGGCCGCCTGCCTCGCGCAACAACTCGCGCCCGGCGACGACACCGAGCTCGCCGCCGCCCAGAAGGCCCTGCGCGAGGCCGTCGAGCGCTGGATTCCCATCGTGCTCGCCGCCCAGCAGCCTGACGGCTATTTCCAGACTCGCTTTACCCTTGGCTCCGCCCGCGAGCAAAAGGACGGCGTCGCGCCCGCCCGCTGGAGCGAGCGCCTGCGCTCCGAACACGAGGGCTACGTTGCCGGTTACTTTCTCGAAGCCGCCATCGCCCACTATCGCATGACCGGCGGCCGGGATCGGCGCCTCTACGACGCCGCCCGTCGTCTTGCCGACTGTTGGGACAACCACATCGGCCCCGCTCCCAAGCAGGCCTGGTTCGACGGACATCAGGAGATGGAGCTCGCGCTGTTTCGCTTCGCCGCTCTCGTGGATCAGGTCGAGGGCCCGCGTGCCGGAGCACGTTATGCCGCCCTGGGAAAGTTTCTCCTCGATAGCCGCGGTCGAGCCACGGACGGTTCGGGTGCCCACTACGACCAGACGCACCTGCCCGTCACCCGCCAATACTCCGCCGTTGGTCACGCCGTGCGCGCGGTCTACAACTACACCGGCATGGCTGACGTCATCGCTTCGACTGGCGATCTGGATTATCAAAGCGCCACGCTCTCGCTCTGGAACAATCTTATAGATCGCAAATACTACGTCACCGGCGGCGTGGGCAGCGGCGAGACTTCCGAGGGATTCGGCGAAGACTATTCGCTGCCGAATAACGCCTACTGTGAATCCTGCGCCAACATCGGGTTGCTCTACTTCAATCATCGCCTGCACCTCGCCTACGCCCAGGCCCGCTACGCCAATCTCTACGAGGACACGCTCTACAACGCCGTTCTGAGCGATCTCGATCTGCAGGGGAAAAACTTCACCTACACCAACGCGCTCGACACCGACGAGGCCCGCTACCCGTGGCATGTCTGCCCTTGCTGCGTGGGCAACATCGCCCGCACGTTGCTCCAGCTCCCGACCTGGACCTACAGCGCCGACGCGGATCGTGTTTTTGTTAACCTGTTTGTCGGAGGCACTGTGACTGTAAACCGGCCCGGCGCGGGCGATCTGCGCCTGACCCAGTCCACGGACTACCCGTGGTCAGGCCACGTCACCCTTACGGTCGATCAAGTCCCCTCGGCCTCCACCTTCGCGCTCCATGTGCGTATCCCCGACCACCAGGTGAGTGCGCTCTACACCCCCACGCCGTCCGTTGCCGAGCTGGGGCTGCTCACGGTTAACGGCCAGCCGGTCACCGCCGAACGAATCCATGGCTATGCGGTCATTCAACGTAGCTGGCAGCCGGGAGATCGTGTGGAGTTCGATGTGCCGCTCGCCATTCAACGCATCCGATGCGATGAACGGGTGACGAATAATCGTGGTCGGGTGGCGCTTCGCTACGGTCCGCTCATCTACAATGTCGAGAGCGTGGATCAAAACCTCGACGCCGTCCTCGCGCCCGACGCCACTCTTTCCACCGATTGGCGCCCTGACTTTCTGGGCGGGGTGCTGGCGCTGCGCGGCCGCTACGCCGACGGCTCCGCCCTGCTCGCTATCCCCAACTACGCCCGCAATAATCGCGGCGGTCGCTCCATCGTCTGGCTGCGTGAGAAATAAGCCGCTCCGGCATCCGCTATACCTTCCCCATGTTCACTTCCGCCCGCGCTTCTACGCTGCCGTTCCAAATTGACTTTTCCGCCTCGGAACTGGCGCTTCGCCGTCGCCAGTTTCTTGCTGAGTTTGACGGCGGACTGGCCGTCCTTGCCAGCGCACCCGAAGTGCCCGGCTACGATCCCATCCGGCAGGACAACGATTTTTACTACCTGACCGGTATCGAGGTCTCGCACGCCTATCTCACGCTCGATGTGAAATCCGGGCGCGGAGTGCTTTATCTGCCGCCGCACGATCCGAAACACGAAAAGAGCGACGGCCCCACGCTCTGCGACGAAGACGGGGATGCGGTCCGGGCTCGCACTGGCATCGAAGAAGTCCGTCCGCTTTCCCGCTTGGTGGCCGATCTCACCGGTCTGAGCGGCACGATCTGGATCGCCCAAGCGCCGGCCGAGAACATCCGCCAATGCCAGGACACGCTGCGCCATTGGCAGCGCCGCATTGCAGCCGATCCGCTCGACGCTCGTCCGTCGCGTGAGGCGCATTTGCGCAACCGCATCGCTGAACTTTCGCCTGATGTTCAGTTTCGCGATTTCTCCCCCGCGCTCCATCGCCA
>JBEGTN010000214.1:0-5359 GCA_041179405.1 Verrucomicrobiota bacterium | reverse complement strand
ACGACCCACTTGGTCTTGTTCACGCGGTGGTCGAGCACGGGCTTCATGAGGCGGGCGTAGAGCTGCACGCGGGCCGAGGGCACGTCGGTGGATTCGAAGATGTTGTCGGAGCCGCGCAGGGCGATGTAGGCGTCCATTTTTTGCATACGGAGCAGCTCGACCTCGGCCTGGGGCGCGAACTGGGCCTCCTCGGCGCCGAGCATGAGCTCGCGGGTAACGCGGGCGTGGTGCATTTGCACGATGGGATGGGCGCCAAGGGCGCGAGCGGCGCGCACGAGGGCGATGATCATGGTATCGGGCACGTCGAAGGCGTCGATGAGCACGCGCTCGCCTTTTTGAAGGTCGCAGGAAAAACCGGTCAGGCCGGCGGCTAGTTTATCGATACGGGAATCGGTTAGCATGGGAAAAGAGATGGAGATTAAAAGATCAGGATGCTGCAACGGTGCCGCCGCCGGACATGGACGGCAAGACCGTGCCGACGCCGGCAGGGGAATCGGGCGGGAAACAAATGCGACCGACAGCCTCGTCAAAGTTTGCCGCGCCATGAAGGATATCGATCTCCAGTCGCAGATAATAGATCGGGACCGGGCAGGGCATGCCGTCGGGGATGCGGACGGCGTCTTTTTCGGTGGTAACGATGTAGTCCACTTTGCGCTCCAAGGCCTCGCTGAAAATCTCCACAAAATCCTCGTAGGTGAAACGATAGTGGTCGAGGAAACGGCGGGCGAAGGCGATGTGGCCCCCGAGATCGCGAACGAAAGCCTCGAAACTCTCCGGCACGGCGATGCCGCTGAAGGCTCCGACATTGCGACCGACGAGGTCCGAGAGAGGGCGGCGTTCTCCCTTGCCGAGGGGCTGCAAATACTGAGGGCGGTGGGCGCACTCGATGATATCGACACCAGGGTTGTGCTGATGGATGAGCTCTTCGAGCTCGGTGTCACGCTGGCCGTCGGATTTGGTGAGGAAAACGTAACTGGCGCGCTTGAGGTGTTTGATCGGTTCGCGAAGCACTCCACGAGGCAGGAGCTGGCCGTTACCGAAGGGGTTGGTTTTGTCCACCAGGAGCAGATTCAGCCGGCCCTTGAGCGGGAGGTATTGAAACCCATCGTCGAGGATAAGGGTGTCGCAGCGGAAGCGTTTGATGGCGAAGACACCGGCTTTGACGCGGTCTTTGTCCACGAGCACGACCACACCGGGGAGGTTTCGTGCGAGCATGTAAGGCTCGTCGCCCGCCTGCTCGGAATCTAGCAACACCCGCTCGCCGTCGCTCACGATGCGCGGCGGCGGCTCGGAAGTATGAGTGAGCCAGAACCAGGCCTTTTTCCAAAGCGGCGGGGCCTTGCTGCGGTAGCCGCGCGAGAGGATGGCAACCTTGCGCCCGCGATCGCGCAGGGCACGGGCAAACATCTCCACGACGGGAGTCTTGCCCGTGCCGCCGACCGTGAGGTTGCCCACCACCACCACCAGGCAGCCAAGGGGCTGGTCGTGCAGGATACGGGTGCGGTAGAGCCAGGTGCGGGCCTGAACCACGCCGCTGAAAAGCCAGGACAAGGAGTGCAAGAACCCCGCGAAAATCGTCGCCCCCACGCTCTGCCGCCGGTCGTAGATCACATCGATGGTGAACTGCTCCAGCTCGTTCAGTTTGCGTTTGATCAGGGATGACATTCTGGCGGTTGGAGGATCAGGGAATTCGGTTTGACGGTATTTGCGAGGTGACGCTTGTTAAGCCGTTGCGCGCTACGCGCGGGGGTCAAGCTTCCGCACGTCGCACCCAGCATCGAACATCGATTCAAACCCACTTTCTTTACCATGAGCTACAAACTATTCATCCCCGGTCCCATCGCCGTCTCGCAAAAGACGCTCCAAGCCATGGCCCAAGGCATGATCGGCCATCGCAGCCCGGACTTCGTCGCGCTTTACAACGCGATCCAGCCCGACCTGCAGGCCCTATTCTACACCAAGGACCCGGTGTATCTCTCCACCAGCTCCGCCTGGGGCGTGATGGAAGGTGCCATCCGTAATGTGGTCAAAAAGAAGGTCCTCAACTGCATGAACGGCGCCTTCTCCGACAAGTGGTATGACGTCTCCCTGCGCTGCGGCAAACAGGCCACCGCCCTCAAGGCCGAGTGGGGCCAGCCCGTCGATCCCGAGGCCGTCCGCCGCGAACTCGCCACCGGCGCCTACGACGCGATCACGATCATCCACAACGAGACTTCCTGCGGCTGCATGAGCGACATCAACGCCCTCATGGCCGTCGTGCGCGAGTTCCCCGAGGTCATCTCGATCATCGACACCGTCAGCTCTTTCTCGGTCGTGCCCATTAAGAAAGACGAACTCGGCATCGACGTGCTCATCACCGGTTCGCAAAAGGCCCTCGCCATGCCCCCCGGTCTCGCCCTCGTGAGCGTTTCCAAACGCACCCTCGAGCGCGCCGCCACCATGGCCGACCGCGGCTACTATTTTGACTTCGTCGAGTTCCAGAAGAACCACGAGGCCGGCATGACCCCCAGCACGCCTTGCATCGCCCTCATCTACGCCCTCAAATCCAAACTCGAGGACATCAAGGCCGAGGGCATCGAGGCCCGCTACGCCCGCCACGCCCGCCTCAACAAGACCGTCCGCGACCACATCACTGCGAAGGGTTTCACCATGTTCGCGAAGGCCGGCTTCGGTGCCGTCTCCCTGAACTGCTTCGCCAACAACCTCGGCTACGACCTATCCGCGCTCAACAAGACCCTCAAGTCCAAGCACGGCCTCGTCATCGACGGCGGCTACGGCAAGCTTAAGGGCAAAACCTTCCGCATCTCCAATATGGGCGACGAGACAGATGAAACCATCGCCGCCATGCTGAAGTCGTTCGACGCCGCTCTCGCGGAGTGCCCGAAGGCACCCGTCGCTTAAAACAGCCCTTTGGCATAACATGCCGAGCTTGGGCATGACCTAAACCCTCAAACGCTGGCTCACCACCAGCGTTTTTTTAATTTCTAGACTCAAGCACTTGACATTTCATGTGAAACTAAGAAGCTAGTCACGTGAAAGAAAAACAGCCAAACGCCCACCGTCCAGAGGCATTCGCCGAGGAAGCCGCCGTGCTTTATGGTTCGGCCGGTGCGGTCGCTCGCGTAAAGCACGGTTTGCCGCTGCGCGAGTTTGATGCTTTGCGTGAGTTACTCGATCTCACGGTCGAGGATCTTGCGGTGCGTATAGGCATCTCGCCCGCCACGTTATCGCGCCGCCGCCGCGAGGCCGATGGTGGTCGCCTCGATCCCGAGCACAGCGACCGCCTTATGCGTTATGCGCGGCTCTATTGGCAGGCCGTGCAGTTGCTGGAGGGCCACGAGGAGTCGGCCCGCGCCTGGCTAAAGCGCCCCGCCCGCGCCTTGGATAGTGCCACTCCGCTCGATTTTGCAGACACCGAGGTCGGTGGCCGCGAGGTCGAGACGTTGATCGCCCGGCTGGAGCACGGCGTCTATACCTGATCATGGGCAAAGCATGGCGGGTAGTTAAGTCGGGCTACGCGGCAAATGCACTGGACGGGGAAGGCGCGCGACGTGCTGGCGGACGCTGGAACCCAGTCGGCACGCCGGCGCTCTACGCGTCCGACTCGCTCGCCCTGGCAATGATGGAGGTGCTGGTGCATTTCGACACCGCCATGCCTATGGCGAGCTATGTCGCCCTAGAGCTGGATATCCCCGACGCGGCAATAACGGGCATAAACCCAAATTCGATTCCCAGTGGCTGGCCCAAACTCGACTCCATTCCCGCCTCCCAGCGCATCGGCCACGGCATGCTGGTGATGCGTAACTTGTTCGCCATCGCGGTGCCGAGCGTGGTGGTGCCGCTGTCGTTCAACTACGTGATCAATCCCGCGCACGCCAATTTTCCCGCCTGGGCCGCAAAACAACTCCTTCTCCCGCCGATCCCTTTGCGCTTCGACGCCCGTCTCTTAGGTCAAAATTCAATCACGCAAACTCCTACCCAAAAGCCAGTTAAAAACCCAACTCAAGGTGCCGCCGGAAACTAAGCCTTGCTCTCGCCGTTTTCGCCCCCTACCCGCTCGCAATCCATGAAGTCCCTTGTCATCGCCGAGAAGCCCTCAGTCGCCGCCGACCTTGCCCGCTGCCTAGGCAAGGTGCCGAAGAAGGGCGATTTCTACGAGAACGACGAGTGGGTGATCTCCTCCGCCGTCGGCCACGTCGTCGAGTTGGAGATGCCTGAGGACATAGATAAAAAGAAATACGGCTTCTGGCGCCTGGAGACGCTTCCCATCATCCCGGAGAAGTTCGGCCTCAAGCCCATCGAGGACTCCAAAGAGAAGTTCTCCCTCCTCAAAAAACTCCTCGCCCGCAAGGACATCGACCAGGTCATCAACGCCTGCGACGCCGGCCGCGAGGGCGAGCTGATTTTCGTCTATCTCTACCAGCTCGCCAAGGCCAAGCTTCCGGTGAAACGCGCCTGGATGCAGAGCATGACGACCGATGGCATCCGCAAAGCCTTCGAGAAACTCCGCGACGGCTCCGAACTCTCCGGCCTCGCCGACGCTGCCCGCTGCCGCTCCGAGAGCGACTGGCTCATCGGCATCAACGGCACCCGTGCCCCCACCAAGCGTATGTTCGGCTCCAAGGCCGGCAACGTCGCCTCCGTCGGCCGCGTGCAGACCCCCACCCTCGCCATCGTTTACGCCCGCGAGCTGGAGATCCGTAATTTCAAGCCCCGCGCCTTCTGGCGCCTCACCGCCAACTTCCAGGTCGCCCAGGGCGCCTACGAGGGCGTTTACCAAAAAGCCAACTTCAAGAAGGACGCCGCCAACGAACACGACCGCGCCGACCGCCTCTGGGAACAAGCCGCCGCCGAGGCCGTGCTCGCCGATTGCAAACGCAACCCGTCCGCCACCGTCCGCGACGAGAAAAAGCCCACCACGCAGTCCTCCCCGCGCCTCTACGATTTGACCACGCTCCAGCGCGAGGCCAACGGCCGCTTCGGCCTCTCCGCCCGCCGCACCCTCCAGATTGCCCAGGCCCTCTACGAGCGCCACAAGCTCATCACCTACCCCCGCACCGACGCCCGCGCCCTGCCCGAGGACTACGCCGCCACCGTGCGCGAGACCATGCAGGCCCTCTCCGGCGACCTCTCCGCCCACGCCGCCAAGGTCGTGCAGTCCGGCTGGATTCGCCCCGGCAACAAGAAGATCTTCAACAACGCCCAGATCTCGGACCACTTTGCCATCATCCCCACCACCGCCGAGCCCAAGTCGCTCGATGAGATGGAGGCCAAGGTTTACGACATGATCGCGCGCCGCTTCGTCGCCGCGTTCTACCCCGAGGCCCAGTTCGACGTCACCACCCGCATCTCGACCGTC
>JBEGTN010000213.1:0-7669 GCA_041179405.1 Verrucomicrobiota bacterium | reverse complement strand
TCCACCACCGCCGATGCGGGCACCCACAGCTACACCGTGACCGCCTCCAACTCCGTCAACACAGTAACGAGCGATGCGGCATCAGTGACGATCAACATCGTGAATCCCACGATCACCACCCAGCCTCCGGCGGCGCTTGCGGTGAACTATGGCCAGAGCGTCACGATCACCGCCGGCTTCTCCGGTTCTGCTCCGCTCAGCTATCAATGGTATAACGGCACCACTCTCATCCCCGGTGCCACTGGCACTAGCTACACCATCCCTGCAGCGACCGGCGCCAGTGCCGGCAACTACCATGTAGTGGTGACCAACGCGGGCAACAGCGTTACCTCCACCGACTCGGTTGTATCGGTCTTGTTCGGAAGCGAAAGCACTGTCTTCACGACCAACTTCTCCACGGATACGCTAAACGATACGGCCGCCCTGATCACCAGCAACTCCACCAGCTGGTTCGTGATGGCATCCAAGAACGTATCTACTGGCACCAATGTCGGTGCCGGACTTCCGCTCACCATCAAGTTTAACGCCGTCACCACATCAGGTATTGCCGAGGCCGCTGGCCGCTTCTCAAACAGTGCGTTGAGCCTCATTGGAAATGGCAGCTACCTGCGTGTCACGACCACGTTTACAGCCAGAAACCTCCTGACGCTCGCCTTTGGTCTCTATAACTCGAATGGTGTCGCCCCGGTTCCCCTCATGGGCGTGACTGCTGCCGATACCTTGAGCAGCGGCGGGACAACTGGCGTAGGTTTGGGCACACAGGGCTGGGTCGGCTATCGGGCGTCCATCTCCGCCAGCGATGCCGTCGCAAGCATCGGCACCCGTCCGTCCCAGATACCTGGTGCCACCGCCACTCGCGGCAACGACCTCGTCTTTAATGTTACCACGTCATCGTTTGCTAATCCGGTCGGTGTCGCAGTGGGCGTAACACCCGCCAACGCCAGCGCGATCACCTTTACAGACGACGCTGCCTACACCTTGACTTATACGATCACCCACACCGCATCCAACCAGTATAATATCGGCTACCGCCTCTACACCGGAGCAACCGCTACTGGCACGCCTATATTCGTCAGCGAGGCTGCTACGACGGATGCAGCCGCCCTTCCCTCAGCGCTGACCAGTGGGTTCGACTCCGTTGCCATCGGCATGAGAAACATTAATGACGGCAGCATTCCCCAAATCGTGCTCTCCAGCCTGAAGGTGGATTACGTCGAAAGTGCAGTCGCGGGGGTAGCCCCTGCCATCACCACCCAGCCTACCGCGCAGACCGTAGCAGTGGGTGCGCCCTTGACGCTGACTGCCGCCGCCTCCGGCACCCCTACCCCCACCTATCAGTGGTATTTGGATAACAACGCCATCTCCGGCGCCACCAACGCCACCTACTCCGTTGGTGCCGCCGCCGCCGGCAACGCAGGCAGCTACAAGGTCGTAGCCACCAACGGCGTCAGCTCGGCCACCAGCAATAGCGTCACCGTCACGGTCGGCTCCGCCCTCACGCCCTACCAGACCTGGTCCGCTGCCAAGGGTCTGACCACCGGCTTCAATGACGGCGTGTCGCAAGATCCCGACAATGACGGCATCAAGAACCTGCTCGAATTCGCCCTCAACGGCGATCCGCTCGCGGCCAGCACCTCCGTGCTGCCCGTCGCCACGGCCTCGGGTGGAAACGTAGTGCTGACCTACGACATCCAGGACGCCGCCCTCGCGTCCTATACGATCACCCCCGAGTCCTCAACCGACTTGGCCACGTGGAATACCGTCGTCCACGGCGTGGCCAGCGCCACGATCGTCCAAACCGTCGTCAACGCCACCACCTCGCACGTGGTTGTCACAATCCCTGCGAGCGGCACCCGCACCTTCCTCCGCGTGAAGGTCGCGCCCACGCCCTGATAACGGGGTTCACCCGACCGGCCCACCGCTGGAGTGACGTGTAACAACGCCGCTCTGACAAAGGTCGGGCCGAACCTTTCAGCCAAGCGTGGCGCACCCTGTGCGCCACGCTTTTTTATTTTATAAACCAAACGCTGTATTCTGACATGAGGTGGAACACGGCCGCCCTGCCTTCACTAAAACGTTAGCCGCAAAGAACGCAGAGATCACAAAGAGTAATCATCATCTCCCTTCCTCTCTTTGCGCTCTCTGCGTTCTTTGCGGCTAAACACTCCATCGGGGTTTTCCCCGTTAATCGTGGCCCCACTTCACTTATCGCCGCCGTAGAAAAGCGATCCACCGGCCCACTCCGCATCGTTACATCCCATCGTCCCGGTCCACCCAATGACTTTCCAGAATCCCACCCCCGGTATGCTCGCATCAGCCATCCGCTGCCTGGCACTGGCATTGACGGCAAGCACCGGACTGCACGCCCAGCAACTCGCCTTTCCCGGCGCGGAGGGCTACGGACGCTTCTCCACCGGCGGACGCGGCGGCGTTGTCTATCACGTCACCAATCTCAACGACTCCGGCACCGGCTCGCTGCGAGCGGCGGTCGCCGCCTCCGGCAACCGCACCGTCGTCTTCGACGTATCGGGCACCATCTACCTCGCCTCCACCCTCCGCATCACTCAGGGCAACCTCACCATCGCAGGCCAAACCGCCCCGGGCGACGGCATCTGCCTGGCCAATTACCCCGTCGATCCGAGCAACTCGTCCAATGTCGTCATTCGCTTTATTCGCTCCCGCCTCGGCGATGGAGCCAACCTCGAAAACGACGCCTTCTCCTGCCGTTACGCGACCGATGTGATCGTCGATCACTGCTCCTTCTCCTGGTCGATCGACGAGACGGCGACCGCCTACGACAACACCCGCTTCACCATGCAATGGTGCTTCGTCACGGAGAGCCTGCGCGACTCCGTGCATGACAAAGGCGCCCACGGCTACGGCGGCATCTGGGGCGGCCTCGGCGCCACCTTCCACCACAATCTCCTCGCCCACCACGACAGCCGGAACCCGCGCTACTGCGGCGCGCGTTTCCACGGCACCGACGGCGAATACTGCGACGTGAGAAACAACGTCATCTACAACTGGAGGGGCAACAGTTGCTACGGCGGCGAGCCCACCGACGCTGGCATCCCCTCTCACCAGAACCTGATCAACAACTACTACAAATACGGCCCCGCCACCAACAGCGGCGTTCGCTCCCGGCTCCTCCAGCCCACCGCCAACGCGCTCTCCACCGCCGTGCCCTACGGCCTGTTCTACGTCGCCGGCAACTACACCAGCGGCAGCGCCACCATCACCGCCGACAACTGGGCCGGCGGCGTCCAGGGGCCGACCACCGCGCAGCTCGCCGCCCTGCGCTCGAGCACCGCGTTCAGCGTCGCCCCGGTCGTCACCCAGACCGCCGCCGCCGCCTACCCCCTCGTCCTCGCCTATGGCGGCTGCCTCAAGCCCACCCGCGATCCAGTCGATACCCGCATCGTCTCCGAGGTCACCAACGGGACCGTCACCTACTACGGCAGCAAAAACGGCTACGCCGGCATCATCGACTCGCAGACCGATGTCGGCGGCTACCCCGCGCTCGCCTCTCTCACCGCCCCGGCCGACACCGATCAAGACGGGATGCCCGACGCCTGGGAAACCGCCCGCGGCCTGAACCCCGCTCTCGCCTCGGATCGCAACCTGGTTGATTCCGCCACCGGCTACACCCAGCTGGAGCTTTACCTCAACGCCCTCGCCGCTCCCGCGTTCCCCACCCCGGTCATCACCACCGGCCCGCTCAGCCAGAGCCTGAGCGCCGGCTCCTCCCTGACGCTTTCCGTGCAGGCCACCGGCACCGCCCCCCTCACCTACCAGTGGTATAAAAACGGCACGCTCATCCCGTCCGCCACGAGCGCCACCTACTTCATCTTCGCCACTTCGGTCGGCGACTCGGGCGACTACCACGTCGTAGTGACCAACGACTACGGCCCCGCCACCTCCGCCGCCGCCTCCGTCTCGGTCGGCATGCTCGCCCCCGCGATCACGAGCTCCCCCGCCTCGCGCATCGTCGGCATCGGCGGCTCGACCACCTTCACCGTGGTCGCCACCGGCACCGCCCCCCTCTCCTACCAATGGTATAAAAACACCGCTCCCATCGCGAACGCCACCGCCGACTCCTACACCCTCGCCTCCGCCACCGCTTCGAGCGCCGGCTCGTATTACGCGATCGTCACCAGCTCCGCCGGCACCGCGACCAGCGCCTCCGCCACCCTCACCGTGACAACCCTCGCGCCCGGAGTCGTGTTCTCGACCACGTTTGCCGGTAACACGATCCACGCGACCACCCCCGCCCTCACCGGCACCGTGACCAACTGGTATGTGATGTCCTCCAAGAACGCCACCACCTCGTCCGTCGGCGACAACCCCGCCACCACCCCGGCGGTCGAGGCCCGTCCCCTCGATCTGACCATGGGCACCACCGGTTCCGGCGTGGTTGAGGCGGCCGCCCTCTTCACCTCCCCTCAACTGCCCTGCACCCTGTCCAACACCGGCGATGCCTTGACCCTCACCCTCGGCTTCACCCCCACCAACGTCCGCACCCTCGGCGTCGGCTTTTTCAAAACCGGCGCCGTGCTCCCTTATACCGGCATGAACAACGGCCAGCTCGTCGGCACCCTCAGCTCTTTTGCCACCGGCGGCACCCAAAACTGGCTCGGCTATCGCCTCGCGGCCACCACCGCGACCGCCACCGCGAATCTCGACGCCCGCCCGGCCCAGCCCGGCACTTTCAATAATTCACAATCGTTGATCATTCCCGGCGTCACCTCGGCCTATCCCACCAGCGTCGCGGCGGACCCTGCGCCCGCCACCACCGGCACCGCCCTCTTTACCGACGGCCAATCCTACACCCTCGTGGCCAGGATCACCCGGTCCGGCACGGATGGCCACACCCTCGCCTACGCGCTCTACACCGGCACTAACACGAGCGCAGCCTCGCTCTTCTCCGCCACCGCCACCACCACCACTGCCGGAGCCCTGCCCTCGGCCATCACCTCGGCCTTCGACGCCGTCGGCATCGGCTACCGAAACGTGAACGACCTCAGCGTCTCCCACCTCACCGTCACCAGCCTGCGCGTGGACTATGACCCCGTGCCAGCCCCCGATGCCTACTCCGCCTTTATCACCGCGAATGGCTTGGTGCTGACGGGCAACGGCGCCCCCGCCGCCGATCCCGATGGCGACGGCGTCCCCAACGCCCTCGAATTCATCCAGGGCGGCAACCCCGCCTCGCCCGCCAGCGCGCCGCGCCCCGCTTGCGTGGCCGAGTCGGATACGATGGCGGCCTTCAGTTTCTCGCGCCACCTGGACGCGACATCCCTCTTCATCCTCACCGTCGAACAATCCGCCGATCTCACCGCCTGGAGTCCGCTCGTGGACGGCTCCGGCGGAGTCACCCTGACGACCGCCGCCCTCGACACCGACCACGAACTCGTGACGGTGCGCGCACCGCTCACGCCACCCCGCACCTTCTACCGCCTGCGCGCGACCTCACGTTGAGCAGTCACTCACCCCGCCTCCCGGACCGATCTGCGCAACGATGTTAACAGAGGGCAGATTGCGATAATCCATCGCAAAAGTAGCCTGAATCACCCCGCTCCGTAAGCAGCGATTCAGTATCTTTCCCCCCAAAAACGTCACCCCACCTGATGAATCTTTACCGTCTCCTGCTGTCCGCGTTCCTTGCGGCCGTTTTCCAACTCGCGACCACCGCCCGCGCCGCCGTCGCCCCGGCACCGGCGGTCATTCCTTCGACGGTCTTTAACGTCACCACTTACGGCGCCGTCGCCAGCAGCACGACCGACAACACCGCCGCCATCCAGGCCACGATCAACGCCGCCTCGGCCGCCGGCGGCGGCATCGTGCGTTTCCCCGCCGCCACCCTGCCCTACCTCTGCGGCCCGATCACCCTGGCCAACTCCATCGACCTGCGCGTCGAGACCGGCGCCACCTTGCGCATTCTCCCCTACGGCACCTACCAATCCTCGATCTACACCGCCGCCACCGGCTCCTACTCGAATTTCATCGCGGCTAACAACGTCCACGACGTCGCCCTCTCTGGCGGCGGCACCATTCTGGGCGACGGCTCCGCCTGGTGGACCGCCTACACCGCCAACGGCGCCCTCCCCCACCGCCCTTACATGGTCAAGTTCACCGGCTGCACCCGCGTGCATGTCTCCGGCCTCTCCTTCACCGACTCCCCCTCCTTCCACGTCGCCTTCAGCACCACCAACGACGTCACGATCGAGGACATCATCATCCGCGCCCTCGGCAGCAACGCCCTCAACACCGACGGCCTCGATCCCGCCGGCCAGCGCTACCTCATCCAGCGCTGCGATATCTCCGTCGGCGACGACAACATCGCCGTCAAACCGGGCGGCACCTATTGCAGCGATTTCGTCATTAAAAACTGCGTCTTCGGCAAGGGCCACGGCCTCTCCGTCGGCGGCCAGTCCAACCAGGGGCTCAACGGCATGACCGTCAGCGACTGCACCTTCACCGGCACCACCAGCGCGCTCCGCCTCAAGGCCGACGCCACCCAGGGCGGCATCGTGCAAAACATCATTTACGAGCGGATCACGATGACCAACTGCACCTACCCCATCGTATTCTACAGCTACTACAACCAGGTCGGCTCACCCGGCGCCACCAGCGGCAGCAGCCAGACTACCACCACCAAGGTCGCCACCTACAACGCCACTCCGCCCAATCCCCTCAACGTCACCACCCTGCCCGCCTGGAAAAACATCACCCTGCGCGACATCACCTCCACCGGCTCCACCGGCTACAGCATCATCTGGGGCCTGCCCCTCGCCGACTACTTCATCGCCAACGTCACCCTCGACAACGTCAGCATCACCGGCGGCAAGGGCCTCGAAATCTACGACGCCACCAACGTCCAGATCACCGGCACCACCAGCCTCGGCACCTACACCACCTACAACTCCCTCGCCATCACCAAGCAGCCCACCCTCAGCTCCGCCGTCACCCTCGGCGGCTCCACCACGATCTCGATCACCACCGCCGGCAAAAGCGGCGTGAACAACACCGCGCCCACCATCCAGTGGAACCTCAACGGCGCCCCCATCGCCAACGGCACCCGCCCCGACGGCACCGTCGTCTCCGGCGCCACCACCGCCACCCTCTCGCTCTCCAACATCCAGGCCGCCTCCACCGGCCAATACACCGCCGTCGTCTCCAACTCGCTCGACATCTATAACACGACCACCTCCGCCCTCGTCGCCTCCGGCGCACCCGTCTCCGCCACCAGTTCGCCCGTCATCGTCGGCGCCAACGCCGCTCCGGTCCTCGCCCCCATCGCCGCGCAATCCGTCAACGAAGGCACCGCCCTCACCTTCACCGCCAGCGCGACCGATTCCGACATCCCCGCCAATGTCCTCACCTACAGCCTCGTCGGCGCACCCTCCGGCGCGGCGATCGACCCGTCAACCGGCGTCTTCACCTGGGCTCCCACCGAGGCCCAGGGCCCCGGCACCTTTAACTTCACCGTCCGCGTCAGCGATGGCGCGGTGAACGCCGACCAGCCCGTCACCGTCACCGTGGCCGAGATCAACACCGCGCCCGTGCTCGCCAGCATCCCCGCGACGACCGTGAACATCGGCTCCACCCTCGGCCTCACCGCCTCCGCCACCGACGCCGACCTCCCCGCCAACACCCTCACCTACAGCCT
>JBEGTN010000212.1:0-8207 GCA_041179405.1 Verrucomicrobiota bacterium | reverse complement strand
CCGCCCTCTTCGGCCACGTGCCGCACCAGGCCGGCTTCTACATGACCGAGGCCTACAAGATGCTGCCGCCCGGCACGCCCGATAAAAAAGGTCTCGAAAACCAGGCCTGGCTCGGTCGCCCGCCCGGCGCCGTTCACCTCCTGGCCGCGCAGCACATCCGCTTTGAGCGTTGTCGCTTCGAGCACCTCGCCTCCGCCGGGCTCGACGCCGAGCACGGCCTGCGCGACCTCGTGGTCGAGGGCAACGTCTTCCGCGACATCGCCGGCAACGGCCTCCAGCTCGGTAAATTCCAGGACGGCGGCATCGAGACACACCTGCCCTACAACCCCGCCGACGACCGCGAGGTTTCCGCCCGCCTGCGCATCGCCAACAACCTCGTCACCGACTGCGCCAACGAGGACTGGGGCTGTCTCGGCATCGCCGTCGGCTACGTCCGCGAATCCGTCATCGAGCACAACGATCTCAGCGACCTCCCCTACTCCGGCATCAGCCTCGGGTGGGGTTGGACCTACCTCACGACCGCGCAACGCGACAACCGCGTCCACGCCAACCGCATTACTCGTTTCGGACAAAAACTCTATGACTTCGGCGGCATTTATCACCTATCGGCCTCGCCCGGCACCTGGATCACCGAAAACGCCGTCGGCGAAGTCGTGCTGAATGCCTACGCCGAAAAACCCCATTGGGGCCACCTCTACCCCGACGAGGGTTCCGCCTACATGATCGTGCGCGACAACTGGACCGCCACCGACCAAAAACTCATCAACTCAAAGGCCTACGGCCTCACCTGGGAGCGCAACGGCCCCGCCACCCCCGCCACCATTCGCGATGCCGCCGGCCTCGAAGCCGCGTATCAGGATCTCAATGACGCGCCCGCCCCTCGCTCCGCCAAATAATCCGCTCGCCGCCTTACCCTCCCCGCCCTCCGTGACAAACACCCGCTCCAGCCGCCGCCTCTCCGCGTTTTCCATCCTCCTCGCCCTCGTCGCGCCGCTGTCCGCCGAGGTCCGTTGCGCCAAACCCTTCAGTGACCACATGGTGTTGCAACGCGACCTGCCCGTGCCCGTCTGGGGCGAGGCAACTCCGGGCGAAGCAGTCACCGTGGAATTCGCCGGACAAACCCAGTCCACCGCCGCCAACACCGAAGGCCGTTGGCGTGTGACCCTCGACGCCCTCACCAGCAGCACCGATCCGCGCGTCTTGTCCATTCGCGGCACGAACAAGCTGACCTTCTCCGATGTCCTCGTCGGTGAGGTCTGGTTCTGCTCCGGCCAGTCCAACATGGAAAAACAGCTCGGTCCGCGAAAGGGCCAGAAGCCCACCGACAACCACGAACTCGAGACCGCCGCCGCGAACTACCCGCAACTGCGCCTCTTCCAGGTGCCGCGCTCGAACCAGAAGGCCGACGCCCCCGCGCTCAACCAGTGGTTGCCCTGCACACCGGACAACCTGCGCGTGTCCGAGTTTTCCGCCGCCGCCTACTATTTCGGACAGCAAGTGCAGCGCACCCTCGGCGTGCCCGTCGGCCTCGTTCACTCCAGTTTTGGCGGCACCTTCATCGACGCCTGGATGCCCGTCGAGGCCTTTGCAGGGCCGCTCGCCGGACTCGATAAACGAGAACTTCAAGCCTGGGTGAAGGGCGTGCAGCCGACCGAACTCTACCAAAGCATGGTCGCCCCCTACGCGCCCTTCGCGCTACGCGGTTTCCTCTGGTATCAGGGCGAGAGCAACTTGATGAACGGCGACATCGAGCTCTACGCCGCCAAGCAGACCGCCCTCATCGCGAGCTGGCGCAAGGCCTGGGCGCTGCCCAAGGCCCCGTTCTACGGAGTTCTGCTCGCGCCGATGGACTACTCGAAATGGGAAAAATTTCCCGTCACCGCCGAGGCCTTGCCCGCCTTCTGGGAACAGCAAGAACGCGCGCTCTCCGCCCCGCACACCGGCTACGCCGTCACGACCGATCTCGTCGTCCAATACCACGACATTCACCCGACCAACAAACGCGACGTCGGCCTGCGTCTCGCGCGTTTGGCGTTGAGCGAGACCTACGGTCGCGCCGACCTCGCCGCGCACGGTCCAACTTTCGCCGAACTGCACGCGACCGGCCCCAACCTCGAGTTGACCTTCACCCATGCCGATGGCCTTCGCACCCGCGACGGCCTCGCGCCCATCTGTTTCGGTATCGCCGGCGCCGACCAGGTCTTCCACCCCGCGGTCGCCAAGATCGACGCCGGCAAGATCATCCTCACCAGCCCCGAGGTCGCGCAGCCGGTCGCCGCGCGTTTCGCCTGGCACGAGACCGCGCCGGTCAATCTGGTCAACGCCGCCGGCCTGCCCGCCGCCCCCTTCCGCAGCGACGCCTGGCCGCTCACTCTCCTGCGCCCCGTATCCGAAACCGCTCCCCAGAAGGTTAATTGATCCTGCGCGCCAGTCGGTAAAAAAACAACGATACGCACAGCCTGAACTTGCGCTCGGTATTACAAACCAAGAAACGTAAGCGCTCACCGCATGCCCCCGTTTCTTCGTTCCCTCTTCCGCTTCCAGGAAAGCGGCCTGTTGCTCGTCATCCTCGTGCTCGGCGTAGTGCTGACCGCCTTCGCCGGCACGGTGCGCACGCCTAAGTTCGAGCGCGCCGCCGACGGTGCCCGCCAGCGTGTCTTCACCACCGACACCCAGGGCAACCGCGCCCCTGCCTTCGAGGAAAAAAATAAGTTCCTCAACGCCCAAAATCTCGCCCAGCTCGCCAAGGACACCAGCTTCATCGCCATCATGGCCGTGGGCATGGCCATCGTCATCATCTCCGGCGGCATCGACCTCTCCGTCGGCTCGATCTACGCCCTCGCCTCCGTGCTCGGCGCGATGGTCTTAAACCACTTCGGCCCCGAGGGCGCGGCCTTCGCACCCTTCGCCGCCAGTGCGCTCGGGGCGCTCACCTGCCTCGGCATCGGCGCGCTCTGCGGCCTGGCCAACGGCGGCCTCATCGTCGCCCTCGGGGTGCATCCGTTTATCATCACGCTCGGCGCGATGGCCATCCTGCGCGGCATCGCCTTCGTCAGCACCAAGGGCCAGTCCATCGGCGGCTTCCCCGCCGCCTTCCGCGAGCTCGTCCGCTTCGAGCTGGGCAACGGTCTCAGCGTCGTCCCCCTGGTCGTCATGGTCTTCGTCACCGTGCTGGGCTGGGTTTACCTCTCCCGCCTCGCCGCCGGACGTCGCGTTTACGCCATCGGCGGCAACGAGCAGGCCGCCCGCTTCAGCGGTATCCGCGTCGGCCGCGTCAAGCTCGGCGTCTATGTCCTCGCCGGTCTCGCCGCCGGCGTCTCGGCCGTGCTCTCCCTCGGCTACTACGGCGCCGCCACCTCGGGCGACGGCCAGGGCTACGAGCTCAACGTCATCGCCGCTTCCGTCGTCGGCGGTTGCAGCCTCACCGGCGGGCGCGGCTCGGCCCTCGGCGTCGTGCTTGGCGCGCTCATAATCCAGATGATCGCCAGCGGCATCGTCATCCTCGGCATCGACCAAAACTACAGCCAAATCATCATCGGCACCGTGGTCATCGCCGCCGTCGTGCTGGACAACGTCAACACCTGGCTCGCCAAGCGCCGCCTCACCCGCGCCTGAGCCGCACCGCCTTTTCCCTGTCCCTAAACTACCCATGAAAACCACCCGTCTCCTCCAACTCGCGGCCGGCCTGCTCGCCGCCGCCGCCCTCACCCTCCCTGCTCGCGCCGCCGAGCGCGAGATCACCCTTGGCCTCGTCGCCAAATCCCAAGGTAACCCCGTCTTCCAGGCCGCCCGCGTCGGCGCTGAGGACGCCGCCAAGACCCTCGGCAAACAGCTCGGTCTCAAGATCAAGATCGACTGGCGCACCCCCAACGAGGAGGACGCCCAGAAGCAGGCCGAGGCCATCGAGCAGCTCGTCCTCGCCGGTGCCGAGGGCATCGCCGTCTCCTGCACCGACGCCAACAAACTCACCGCCACCATCGACCGCGCGGTCGAGAACGGCGTGCCCGTCGCCACCTTCGATTCCGACGCCCCCGCCTCCAAGCGTTTCGTCACCTATGGAGTCAACGATATCGACTGCGGCCGCCAGACCATGGCCGAGCTCGCCAAGGTCATGAAGGGCCAGGGCATCGTCGCCATCCTCGCCGGCAACCAGACCGCCCCCAACCTCCAGAAGCGCGTCCAGGGCGCCCGCGAAGAGGCCAAGAAATACCCCGGCATCACCATCCGTGATGTCTATTATCACAAGGAGACCCCGCAGGACTCCGCCGCCAAGGTCGAGCAGGTCATGCAGGCCAATCCCGACATCACCGGCTGGGCCATGATCGGCGGCTGGCCGCTCTTTACCGAGAACGCCCTCAAATGGGCTCCCGGCACCGTCCAGTGCGTCTCCGTTGACGCCCTGCCCGCCCAGCTCGCCTATATTCGCTCCGGCCACGTCCCCGTCCTCCTCGCCCAACAGTGCTACCAGTGGGGCTACCGCTCGGTGGAGCATCTCATCAACAAGATCGTGCTCAAGAAAGACCCCGCTTCCGTCGTGGACGTGAGCGCCCTCATCCCCGTTACCAAGGACACCGTGGACGCCTTCGCCAAGAACTGGGATACTTGGCTCCCCAAGCGCTAAGCCTCCGCGCCGCCGTCCTCCCCCGATCCCACCCCGCCGCCGCCGTATCCTCGCGTGTCCTACATCGAGTTCAACGCCGTCACCAAACGTTTCCCCGGCGTGCTCGCGCTCGACGGGGTCTCGTTCTCCATCCCTCGCGGCACCTGCCACGCCCTCATCGGCGAGAACGGCGCGGGCAAGAGCACCCTCGGCAAGATCCTCGCCGGCGTCTATACTGCGGACGGCGGCGAACTTCGCCTCGATGGCAAACCCATCGCCCCCGCCGACCCACTCGCCGCCCGCGAGCTCGGCATCGCGATGGTCCACCAGGAGCTCGCCTTCTGTCCCAACATGTCGGTCGCCGAGAATCTCTGCCTCGGCGACTTGCCCCTCCGCGCCGGCGGCTTCGTGGATCGCGCCGCCCTCCGCGCCCGCGCCTCCGAGATGCTCGCCTCTATCCACGCCGACATCGATCCCGACGCCCTCATCGGCACCCTTTCGACCGGAAAAGAACAACTCGTCCAAATCGCCGCCGCCGTCGGCACTGGCGCGCAGGTCATCGTCATGGACGAGCCTTCCAGCTCCCTCTCCGCCGGCGAGACCCGCGAGCTCTTCGCCCTCGTCCGCAAGCTCAAGGCCCGCGGCCTCACCCTCATCTACGTCTCGCACCGCATGTCCGAGCTCTTCGAGCTGTGCGACAACATCACCGTCCTGCGCGATGGCCGCCACGTCGCCACCGAGGCCATTCCCGCCACCACGCCCGCGCGCGTCGTTTCGCAGATGATCGGCCGCGAGCTCCGCGTCCAGACTCCCGCCCACCTCTCCCGTCCCGCCGGCCCCGAGCGTCTTCGCCTTGAGGGCCTCTCCTCCCCGCGCAAATTCTCCGATATCAGCCTTTCCGTGCGCTCCGGCGAGATCGTCGGCCTGGCCGGCTTGGTCGGCGCCGGCCGCAGCGAGACCGTGCAGGCCGTCTTCGGCCTCGACCCCGCCGCCACCGGCCGCGTGCTCGTCAACGACCTCCCCATCACGCCCCGCTCCATCGACGCCGCCCTCGCCGCCCGCATTGGCCTCCTTCCCGAGGATCGTAAACGCCAGGGCCTCGTCCTCGGCCTTAACTGTCGCGAAAACACCGCCCTCGCCTCGCTCCCCGTCCTATCTCGCCTCGGCTGGGTCCGGCGCGGCCTCGAACGCTCGCTCGCCGACCGCTACCAGAAACGCCTCCGCGTCAAAGCCCCTTCGCTCGAGACCATCGTCGGCGGCCTCTCCGGCGGCAACCAGCAGAAGATCGCCCTCGCCAAATGGCTGGCCCGCGACTGCGACGTGTTGCTCATCGACGAACCCACCCGCGGCGTGGATGTCGGTGCCAAGGCCGAGATCTACGCCCTGCTCGATGAGTTGGCCTGCGAGGGCAAGGCCCTGCTCGTCGTCTCCTCTGAGCTGCCAGAGCTGCTGGGTCTATGCACCCGCATCCTGGTCCTCCGCAACGGCCGCCTCGCCGGCGAGGTCCCGCGCGCCGACTTCAGCGAGGCCGCCCTGATGCGCCTCATGGCCGGCGTGGAGCCCGCCGCCGTCGTTTAGGCCTTCTTTCGCGGCTCAACGCGGGTCCGTCGATTCGGATCAACCCCACTACTTTTCCGTCATGGTGTAGGCACCATCCCAGTCAGACCCAGGTGGATGGGCTTTAAGATGAGCGACAAATTTCTGGTAAACCAGCGACGGGTTTGTGGACACGCCCGGAGTTGTCCCAGGCTGGTTTGGCTCCAATTTCGCACTCGCGGCAAACATCGCCAGCGCTTCATCCCACTCCTTTGCCAGATAGTATTTCATGCCTTCCGCATAAAGCGCCAGAGCTTCCCGTGTAGTCACGGTGACGTCCTCCGTCAGTCCCACCAGCTCATATATCGGGACAGGAGCCTTGCGGCCTTTTACCACGACACGTCCCAGCGCGCGAAAAACCACCGCATCCGCGTCCACCGCTATGCACCCGATGCGTGTCTCCTCGGTGCACATGGTGTAAACGCCGAAAAACTTCGCGCCGGACTCCATGCGAGCAGCGAGGTTAACGGTGTCCCCCATCATCGTATAGTTGAAGCGACTTGTGCTGCCCATGTTGCCTACCACGGCACGACCCGAGTTGAGGCCTACACGAGTTTGCAAACGCAGCACGATCTCGGGCCATTGTTTATCGGGCTCGTGCGACCACTTGGTGCGTAGCTCGGCCACGCGGCGCTGCACGCGAAGAGCGGATACACAGGCCTTGTGGGCATGACTGGGCAATGCCAGCGGCGCGCCATACATCGCCACCACGGCGTCACCGATGTATTTATCAAGTGTCCCGCCTTCCGCCTGCACGATATCAGTGCAGGCGGTCAGGAATTCGTTCATCAACTCGACCAAACGAACGGGCGGCAGCACTTCGGAAAAAGAAGAGAAGGACTGAATATCGCTGAAGTAGGCAGTGATCTCTTCCTCCACACCGCCGAGCTGAGGCTCCTGTCCGGAATCCACCATCTGCGCGACAACTGACGGTGCCAGGTAAGTGCCGAACATGGATTTGATACGGCTTTTCTGCTTTTGCTCGACGATCAGCTGCGTAACGAGTCCACCCAAGACCGAGATCATCGCGGCCCCGAGAGGAGCTGTCATAGGCAGCACCAAGTCAAATTTGGCAAAAGACCAGAAACAAAAGCCAATATATCCGATAAAGATTCCGCCACCCACTAGACGAGCGAGTATGCTGCGTTTGCCAGTGGTCACAATAAGCGATGCCACCAAAACGGACAACGATACGGTTATAAGCCACATAACCCAATCGGGTGTCTCACGTAAAAAACGCCCGCTCACGATGGTTTTCAGCATGTTGCCATGCACCCCGACCTTGGGCACCGGATCTTTGTCCATCGATGTCGTTCCCAAATCCTGCATCAAGCGATCAACCGGTCCGATCAACACCACGGCGTCGGTAAAATCGTGTTCTTTGAAAAACCCCTCCGCTTCTGCGCGATCAGCTGCATCCTCGGATACCAACATTTCCGAGGCGAGCAGGATGGTTTTGATACTAAAGCGGGGATTACTAGGGTCTATCCACGGGGAAAACCAGTTGATCGCGGTCTCTTGCGAGCCCTTGAAGGGCACACTCCGCACAAGTGAACCATCCTCTGCCCGTAACTCGACCCGGTCCTCGAAATAGTTGATGTCCTGCGGCCGAATTCCCCAATGCAATCGGGCCAACTCGAGCGACAGATGATAATACGTCCTCATGGGCACGGGAGCGAACAAAAGAACTTTGCGAGTCTGCCCGGCAACGGTGTCAATCAAGCCGACATTCGGCGGGGTGAAAGTCACGGGGCCGACGGGCCACTCCGGCAACTCCGGCGGCGAAGCATTGGCCAAAGGCTCGTTTACTTGCGGGAATGGACGCGGCTTATAGGAGCCATCGCTATTTCGCTTAACCCCGCTGGCGTAAGAAGCTCCCAGCACAACGGGTGGTCCGGCCCACAGATAACGGCCAAATTCGCGATTGCCATTAGTGATTAGATTACGGTCGGCGATATTCGGCACGCCCGCCTCGGAAAACACTAAGTCTATACCTATCGCCTTGGCCTTT
>JBEGTN010000211.1:0-5054 GCA_041179405.1 Verrucomicrobiota bacterium | reverse complement strand
GACCGCCGCCGTGCCTCTCAGGTATTCACCACGCCAACGCGGCGCGCCCAGCGGTCACGCCCTACCTCTGAACGGCTACGACATTTCTTGAAATGCTCTAATTCCACTTTGTCACTTTATTTCCTGCCCTCCTCGGAGCGCAGCCCACGCTCAAGCCGTCTCCCGCCTCTCTGTGGGCTGCGCTCCGTGCTCTCTGTGTAACCTGCCTTGGAGTTTTCTGGTTCTTTGTTACCCACTGGAAACGTCGAGGAACCAAAAACCAGGTTCTTCGGGCTGTTGGTATAAGACCGAAAGCCCCCTCACGCCAACGGGAACTCCAGCCGCCGCGCCGCGTCGATCATCCGTTTATCTTTCGTAAACAGCGACCCGGCCTCGATCCCGGCATAGGTGGCGAGGTGGATCGCGTCGAGCGTGCGTAGCGGCACGTGCGGATGCACTTTTGCCATGATCTCAGCCGCTTCTCGCACGACATGTCCATCCAGCGCCACCAGCTCGATCACATCCTCCAGCAGGTGTTCCTCAAATAACTGCCAGACGCGCTGGCGCAGCTCGGGCGTGAGCACCTTGTTGCGTTCCTTAGCCAGCAAGGCCGACCACAGCTCCGTGTAGAGCAGTTCGGAGGAGACCAGCCGGTGCCCCGCCGCGATGCGCTGGCACTCCTCCGAATCCGGCTCGCGGGTGTAGAGCTTCACCGCCACGCAGGTGTCGATATACATTTGGGTTTGGTGGGGCTTAGTAACGCGAATCGCGTTCGGCGCGGATACCCGCAGCCGAGTCCGGCCCCATCGGCTGATCGGCGAGGAATGCCCCCAGCGGCCGCCACGGTTTGCCGCCCATGATCGGGCGGAACTTCACCAGCATCGCCTTCGGCTGACCATCGCTCGTCACTACGATTTCCTCGCCGTCGGCCACCCGTTGCAACAGCGCCGACAACTGGTCTTTCGCCTCGCGCACGCTCACGCTCGCCCTCTGGCGCGGGGCGGTGACGGCCTCTTCGAGCACGCCCTCCGCCACTTCCGCGCGCGCCTTGAGCAGGGGCGCTATGACTTTTTTAGATTTCATGTGGCCAACATTGGCCATTCATCACTTTTTTCAAGCTTTTTCTTCACCCGTCTCCACTTTTCCCCAGCCGCCAACCGTGGCAGGTCACGCCTGCCGTGCCGGTATTCCCCCCTCCATGTTCCGTAACAATTGGGTTACGGTCGCGATGGCTTCTAGTCTTCCGCCGGCGTTTCGCTAAACAGCCCCTTGATGGAAAAACGCACACTCAAAGTCCGCACTGTCATCATCTCCGATGTCCACCTCGGCACCCACGACTGCAAGGCGGCGGAGGTGAATCATTTTCTCAAATACACACGTTGCGACAAACTCATCCTCAACGGCGACATCATCGACGGTTGGCGGCTCAAGCAGGCCTCTTATTGGCCCAAGGCCCACACCCGTTTCATCCGCCTCGTCCTCAAAAAACTGGAGAAGCGCAACACCGAGGTCATCTACCTGCGCGGCAATCACGACGACGTGTTAAGTAAATTCCTGCCCATGGCCTTTGAGAACTTGCACCTCGTCGAGGACCACGTCCACGAGTCCGCCAGCGGCAAGCGTTACCTTGTGCTCCACGGCGACGTGTTCGATACCGTCACCAAGAACTTCGTCTTTCTCGCCTACCTCGGCGACTGGGGCTACCGCGCCCTCATGCGGCTGAACCGGCTCTACAACCGTTGGCGCAGTTGGCGCGGCAAGGAATACTACTCGCTTTCCAAGGCGGTGAAGGCGCGCGTCAAACGCGCCGTCAGCCACGTCTCGCACTTCGAGGAGCACATCGCCGAGCTGGCCAAGCGCCGGGGTTGCACCGGCGTCATGTGCGGGCACATCCACACCGCCGCCGACCGCATGATGGGCGACGTGCATTACCTGAACAGCGGCGACTGGGTCGAGTCGTTGACCGCCATCGTGGAGCACTACGATGGGCGTTTCGAGCTGCTCGATTTCGCCGGCTTCCGTCGCGATTATCCGATGGAGGACGAGAATTCCGACTCGGCCGAGATCCTTGATCCCGTCGAGCCCCCGCCGCCTGTTTAATCCACCCGCCTGAACCGCGAGCCCGCCAACTCCGAGCGCAGGGGCGCACCTCGTCTGCGACCGCTCCGACCTGAAATCACACCGCTCCCCCATCCGGCCCCGCTGTGGGGGGGGCGAAGCATGGCGCATCCCATCGCCCTCCCTCCTCGCCCCCCTTCGCGCGGTGTTGCCAATCCGCCTCCCCGTGTTCCGCATCGGGTGCATCATCTCGCCGCACCGCCGCACCGTAGCGCCACGATCGAATCCGCCTCGCCCTCCCTCGCCCATGTCAAAGCCTCGCTTCATCTCCCTCCGCTTGAGCATGGCCTCGGCGTTCGCGCTCACCGTGCTCGTCAGCTCGACGCTCATCGGCGTCTCCACCTTCTTCGCCGCCCGCTCCTTCATTCGCGACAGCATCCGCCACCGCCTCGAAAACATCGCCACCCTCGCGGCCGACCGGGTGGATGCCGAGGCCCATTCGCGCATCCACACCGTCGCCGACGAGGCCTCGCCCGACTACGCCACGATCAAGCGCCGGCTCAACGAGATCAAATCCGTCAGCCCCGACATCCGCTTCGTTTACACCTACCGCATCGACGCCACCGGCAAGGTCCGCTTCGTGGTGGACGCCGAGAACGCCGGCTCGGCCGACCTTAGCGAGGTGGGCGACGAATACCCCGACGCCACGCCGCTCATGCGCTCCATCTACTCCCCCGCCGCCCACGCCGCCGCGGAGCAGGAATTCGCCGCCGACAAGTGGGGCCTGTGGCTCTCCTGCTTCGTCCCCGTCATCAACTCCGCCGGGCAGGTCGAATGCGCCATCGGCATCGATATCTCCGCCCGCTCGGTGCAGGCCTACGAGAGCCGCTTCCTCGTCACCATCGTCACCCTCACCGCCACCATCGCCCTCGTCGTTCTCGCTCTCGGCGTATGGTTTTCGCGCCGCATCAGCCAGCCGCTCCTCGCCCTGGCCGAGGAGCTCGGTCGCGTCGAGCGGCTCGATCTCGAACACCGCATCGAGATCCGCTCCTCCGTGCGCGAGGTCGTGGTCATGCGCAAGGCCGTGCAAAGCCTCAAAAGCGGCCTGCGCTCCTTCCGCAAATACGTGCCGGCCGACCTCGTCGGCGAGCTCATGACCCTCGGTCAGGAAGCCCGCCTCAGCGCCGAGAAGCGCGAGGTCACCGTCTTCTTCTCCGACATCGTGGACTTCACCAACCTCTCGGAAAAAACCACGCCCGAGCACCTCGTTGACCAGCTCGCCGTCTATTTCGACGGCATGACACGCTCCATCATCGAGGCCCACGGCACGGTCGATAAATACATCGGCGACTCCATCATGGCTTTCTGGGGTGCGCCCCGTTCCCTGCCCGACCACGCCGTCCGCGCCTGCCACGCCGCCCTGCGCTGCCGCGACCACTCGCGCCGCCACGCGGCGGAGCAGATTCAAGCGGGCAAGCTCCCCATGCTCACCCGGATTGGCCTGCACACCGGCCCCGCCATCATCGGCAACATTGGCTACGAAGCGCGCCTCAACTACACCGCCATGGGCGACACCGTGAACCTCGGCAGCCGCCTCGAAGGCCTGAATAAGTTCTACGGCACCGAGATCCTCGTCAGCGGGGCCACCTGGCAGCTCGCCCGCGCCGATTTCGAGGCCCGCCTCGTCGATCTCGTCGCTGTGAAGGGCAAATCCATCCCCGTGCGCATCTACGAGCTGCTCGCCGAGCGCGGCGGCCTCGATCCTGTCCGCACCCGCTTCGTCGCCGACTACGAAGCGGCCCTCGACGCCTACTTCGCCCGCCGCTTCACCGATGCCACCGCCGCCTTCGCCCAGTTGGCCGCGCAAGATCCGCAAGACCGCCCCGCCGCCCTGCTGCTGGCCCGTTGCCAGGCCTACCTCGCCTCGCCGCCTGCCGCCGACTGGCAAGGCGCCTACGTGCTCGATCACAAGTAATACCGAAATTCGATGAATCTGGATTCCGCCTTGAGGTAGGGCGGGACCGCTGGGACCGCCGTGAGATTCGGCAGACGACCCAACGGTCCGTCCCTATCTTCGGGCAATAGTCCCAGACCTGACTGCGAGGAATCAGGATGAGCCGGGATATGCCGACAGAGTCTAGCTCCCCTCTGAAACCACGGGAGCAGGATGCTCCCGCGAACACCCTCCTGCCTCCTTGGAAAAAACCAAACTCGAGACGGGAGCAGGATGCTCCCGCTACCCTCCCCCAAGCCACCGGGAGTTGGCTTTGGGTGGCATCCCGCAAGCGGGACCTGTGAGGCTGAGGTGGCTTCGGGCGCTCCGAGCACAGACAGGAATGTCTGTGTCACTTTTTCGGACTCCGTCGCACTTCCTTCTTCGCGTCTATCTCCCCTCGCGGGGTCAGGATGCCTGAGTCTAAACAAAAAAGAGAAACTCTGTGGTAAACAAATTGACCAACGCTTCAGGCCTAGCCCCTCCAGATAGTCGTTCATTTTCTCTTTGGGGGCATTCGTATCTCGTTATTTTTCGGATTGGACACAGAGCCAAGCCGGAGCGCGGACACAGAGATCACAGAGGAAGGGCCGCATACCCTCACGGGATACTAGGATAATCACAGGCCACAACTCGCTAGAATTAGGTCATGTTTCATCCTACGGTAATATCAATTTCAGTGAGGCGATCAGCTTTCCCCTATAAGGGTGATAGGATAGCCGCCTTTCGATTGACGGCTAATAGTTTTCCGACCTTTGCGATGATTTCAGTTTCGTTCATCATTTCGGCAATCCCAACAACCCTTAAAATCAACCGGTATTGGTTTCATAATGTATCCATGTAACGGCTCGACCCGAATGGCACTAAGTTAGGCACGGGGTTAAAAATTATATCCTTAATTTCCAGATGTTTAAGAATCCAGTTCAGATGAATTCGGTAGTTCAAGGTCTATTTCATTTCAGGATGTGTCACAATTGGAATGGAGTAGACTAACATCTAGTAAGTCTTGGCTTGAAGTTCGATT
>JBEGTN010000210.1:0-2980 GCA_041179405.1 Verrucomicrobiota bacterium | reverse complement strand
GTCGGCGTAGGTCGCGCCGCGTTTGCGGGTGCCGGCGATGGGGCGGATCTCGACCAGCCCGTCGGTGAGGCGGACATGGACCTCGGGCGATGCGCCGACGATGGCGAAGTCGCCGGTGTCCAGGATGAACATGTAGGGCGACGGGTTGACCGTGCGCAGGGCGCGGTAGAGGTCGAGCGGGGTGCGGTCGAAGGATTTGGAGAAACGCTGCGAAGGCACGAACTGGATGATGTCGCCGGAGCGGATGAACTCCTTACCGGCCTCGACGGCGGCCTCGAAGGCATGCTGGGTGAAGTTACCGCGCGGAGCGGCGACGAAGCCGGGGTCGATGAGCGGGGCGGGGGCGAGCGAGCTGGGCTGGGCGAGCAGGGAGTGCAGCGCCTGCAACTCGACGACGGCGCGGGCATAGGCGGCGGTGGGCGGCTCGCCGGGAGCGAGGTGGGCGTTGACGCAGAGGCGGAGGGTTTGTTTGGCGCGGTCGAAAATCAGGAGCGAATCCGACAGCATGAAGTAGAGCAGGGGAGTGCCGAGTTCGTCGGTGGCGGCGGCGGGGATGCTGGGTTCGATGCGGGTGGCGTATTCGTAGCCGATGAAGCCGACCGCGCCGCCGGTGAAGCGAGGGAGGCCGGGCACGGTGACAGGCTTGAAGCCGCGCATCTCGGCCTCGATGAGGGTCAGCGGATCGGCGGGGGTGGGGACCTCGCGGTCGGGCTGGCCGGACTCGCGGATGGTGGTCGTGGTGGTGCCGCAGGCGAAGACCTTGCGGGGGCGGCAACCGATGAAGCTGTAACGCGAGAGAGTGTCGCCGCCCTCGACGGATTCGAGCAGGTAGGAGGGGCCGTGGCCGCGCAGCTTGGCGTAGGCGGAGACGGGCGTCTCGAAGTCCGCCATGAGATCGGCGTAAACCGGGATGAGGTTGCCCTGGGTGGCGAGGCGGGCGAAGTCGGCGGCGGAAGGAAGGATGGTCATCGGAGAGAGGGCTACAAAAGACAGAGCGACGGAGTGACAGCGAGATCAGGTAAGATCGGGCAGGATTACTGGCACGGCGCGGTTGGAGCGGGTGCGATAGATCGAGAAATCACGACGATCCACGGTGGCGACGGTGGCGTCGGTCACCTCGTGAAGTGCCACGAGGCAGGCGTCTGCATAGTCGGATAATGGGTGATACTTTTTGATGATGCGGGTGATGGTGGGCAATGACCGAGCCGGGATCGGAAGCGGGATAATCCATCCTGCCTCCAGCATCGCCAATACGGCGTGTTTCGCGCGTTCGCTGCTTCGGATTTGGTAAAACACCTCGGTAAGCACGGCCTCGCAACTGGCGAAGCCAAGCGGGTTGGCGGCGGCGATTTCCCTGGCCCAGGCGTGATGAGTATCACGCGAATCGAGCAGCGCGATAAGGACGCCGGAGTCGATCAGCAGGCGTTGGCTCACGCTAGTCCTTCGCGGGAGGACAAGCGACCGTCACTCGGACCATCGTAACAGCCGATGACCCAGGCCGGTAGCGTTGACTTTGCCGTCGTGGACTTCGCGACGGGTTTTCGTGCTGCGGGAGATTTCGCCTTTTTAGACGCGCGCACCGGCTTTTTTGCGACGAGTTTCATGCGAGGCAGTGTTGTTGTTTTCGCGATGACGGCGAATATAGAATAGCGCCGGATTAGTTTACAGAACAGGGTCTTTTCGCGATCCTTTGGCGGGTTTATTCCACGGTGACGGATTTGGCGAGGTTGCGGGGCTTGTCCACGTCGCAGCCGCGGGCGAGGGCGATGTAGTAGCTGAGGAGTTGCACGGGGATGGTGGCGAGCACGGGCAGGGCGGCTTCGTGGCAGTCGGGGATGGTGATGACGTCGTCGGCGAGGCCCTCGGGCAGCTCGACGGAGTCGGGGGCGATGGCGATGATGAGGCCCTTGCGCGCCTTGATCTCCTGCATGGAGGAGAGGACCTTGTTGAACAGCTCGCCCTTCGGCACGAAGAACACGCTCGGGCACTCCGGGCTGATGAGCGCGATGGGGCCGTGCTTCATCTCGGCGGCGGGGTAACCCTCGGCGTGGATGTAGGAAATCTCCTTCAGCTTGAGCGCGCCCTCCAGAGCGATGGGGAAGAGGGAGAGACGGCCGAGGAAGAGGAAGTCGTTGAATTTTGAATACCGCGAGGCGATCTCCTTGATGCGCGGGGCCTGCTCGAGCACGCGGCGGGCGAGGTCGGGCACGGCCTTGAGGCCGGCGACGTATTCCACGCCGTCGGCGAAGCTCATGTCGCGCATGCGGGCGACGTAGAGCGCGAACATGGCGGAGATGAGGAGCTGGCTGGTGAAGGCCTTGGTCGAGGCGACGCCGATCTCGGGGCCGGCGTGCTGGTAGATGCCGCCGTCGGCCTCGCGGGCGATGGTGGAGCCGACGACGTTGCAGATCGCCATGCACTTGTAGCCCTTGCGCTTGGCTTCGCGCAGGGCGGCGAGGGTGTCGATCGTCTCGCCGGACTGGGAGATGACGAAGAACAGGGCGTCGCGGTCGAGGGGAGCGTTGCGGTAGCGGAACTCGGAGGCGTAGTCCACCTCGACGGGGATGCGGGCGAAGCGCTCGATCAAGTGCTCGGCCACGAGGCAGGCGTGCCAGCCGGTGCCGCAGGAGGTGAACACGAAGCGGTCGATCTGGCGAAAGTCGGCGGGGGAGAGGTTGAGGCCGCCGAAGTTGGCGGAGGAGCCGTCGGCGGAGAAGCGGCCGCGCATGGCGTTCTCGAGCGAGCCGGGTTGTTCGAAAATCTCCTTCAGCATGAAGTGAGGGTGGGCGCCCAGCTCGGCCTCGCTCACGTCCCAGGTGACCTTGTCGATGACGGGGGAGACGTCGGCGAGATCGAGGGTGGAGAGCGTGAAGCCCTTGGCGGTGAGGTGGACGAGTTCGCCGTCCTTCAGGTAAACGACGCTCTGGGTGCGGGAGACGAGGGCGGAGACGTCGGAGGCGATGAGGTTTTCCTGGTCGCC
>JBEGTN010000209.1:0-2521 GCA_041179405.1 Verrucomicrobiota bacterium | reverse complement strand
TATCGATCACCAAGCCCGGCATTCGCAAGAGAACGCTACGTCGGAAACGGCAGAGGCGAAAACCAAGCGGCCCCTGTCACGGGGTCGCCGAGACCTGGCCGACGAGCAGCTTTTGCAGGGCGGCTTTTTGCGCGGGGGTGGTGGCGTGGCGCAGGAGGAGTTGGAGTTCGTCGGCCAGGGTTTTGCCGGGGTGGGCGGCGGCGTAGGCGATCGCCGCTGCGACGAGCGGGTCCATTTCGGGGAGAGGCTCCGGGCGGGGCGTGGCGGCCTGGGTGATCTGATGTCGGATGAGCGATTGTTCCTCCGGCGTGGTGGCGTAAGGCAAAAGCTCGGCGGGGGTGGCGGCCGTTTTGCCGGGGTGGGCGGCGGCGTAGGCGGCGCCCACTTTTTTCAGGATGCGGACCGCTTTTTGCCCGGACATGCCCATCGAGCCTCTGCCGGTGTCGGAAGCGACCTGGCGCGAGTCGTAGTCCTCGTCGATGAAGTCTTTTTGGGTGAAGAGGTAGTCGCCGCCGATGCCCATGTTACGAACCTCCGGATCGTTGGCGGGGAGCATGGTCCAGCGATCCAGCATGGCGGGATCGACGGGGTCCTTGAACCAGCCGGCCAGTTCGTCGGTGGTGGAGGGCGAATGCCCGGCGTGGGCGGCGGCGTATTTTTGGAGGGCGTCGTGGGCGAGCTGGGCGAATCGGGACTCGGCCTGGCCGCGAAGCTGGGCGCAGGCCCGGCGAAACTGATCGGGTCTATCGAGGGGAGATTTCGCGGCGTCGAGCCAGTCCTCCTCCTTGAGGAGTTTTAGCTCGGGGATGCCGAGTTCGGGGTGGGTTTGCAGGTGGCTGCGGAGGCTTTGCACCCGCTCGAGCCAGGCGGCCATGGCGGGGACGGCGGGGTCTTGCGCGACGGCGCTGGCATCGGCGGCGGCCTCCGTGACGGTGCTGTGAAGGCGGGTGTTTTCGGCGGCGAGTTCGGCGAGGCTGGCGGCGTGGTGGCGGTCGGCGGCGGTTTGTTGAACGCGCAGCGCGGCGAGGTCGCTGGCGAGGCGGGCGGCGAGCTTGTGTTCGTAGAGGCCGAAGCCGAGAGCGAGCGCGAGGGTGGCGGTGACGAGGGATTTTTGGAGGGTGGTCATGGCGATGGTTTTGGCGGCGGCGGCGAGGCCGAGGCCCGCGCCGGTGCCGGCGGAGAGAAGGACGGCGGTGGAGACGGTGGCGGCGAGGCCGACGGGGGCGGCCTGCACGGCCTGGGTGGCGAGGAGGGTGGCGAGGCCGGCGGCGCCGGCTTTGATGCCGCGCTGGGCGAGCAGGTCGCGCAGGCGATCCACCGCGCGGTGGACGCGTTTTTGGGCGGCCTCGGCGGAGATGCCGAGGGTCGTGGCGATCTCGGGCGCGGACTTTTTTTCAAAATAACGGAGCAGGATGGCGTCGCGGTCGGGCTCGCTCAGTTCGCCGAGGGCGGCGTCGAGGTGGGGGGCGAGGGCGTCCCAGGGGAGCTCGGGTTCGGCAGAGAGCAGTTCGTGCATGGCGGCGGCCTCCTGTTCGTGAGTTTGGCGGCGCACGGCGGCGCGGATGGTTTTCGCGGCCAGATGGCGCGCAGTGGTGTGCAACCAGCCGGGCAGGACGGGGTGGTGGGCGAGCCGGGCGGCGTCGTTCGCCAGGGCGAGGAAGACGGCTTGGGTGACGTCTTGGGCGGAGTGGGCCTCGCCGGTCAGGCGAAAGGCGGCGGAGTGGACGAGGTCGATGTGCCGCCGGACCAGTTCGGAGAACGCAGTCTCGGCGCGGGTTTCCGCGTAGTCACTCAGGAGTTGTTGGTCAGTGGTGTCGTTCACTCATGGGATAATACCCGGCGGGGGCCAAAGCGGACAAAGAAAAGCGGACGGAGGGGGAAAAAACGTGCGCGCTTCCCCGTTGCTGCATCTGCGCCCATGTCCGCGTTTCTGGGGCCGGATAAGGGACAGGTTACGGGGGACGGGTTAAATTAAAACACGGGGGCGAAGGTGCGGGGATCGCGCTGCATGGTCCGGCCTCTGTGTCTCCGTGCCTCTGTGGTGAACTCAGGTTTGAGCCGCCGTCATCCGGCTTATCAGAAAACCCTGATCCCGGAGATTTTCACCACGGAGACACGGAGGCACAGAGTCTGAACAAGGATCAAACCGAGGAGGGGTAGAGCGAGGTCCGGGGGATCGCTCGACATCTCCCATAGGAAACGTCGAAGAACCATTAAAACCCGGTTAATTAAAAGCCCCGACCAGCGGTCGGGGCTACATCGGGCTTGTTGGGGAGATGATTAGGGTGCGCCGGAGCTTTGGGCGGCGGCGACTTTTGCCAGCGCGGCTTTTTGCTCGGGGGTGGTGGCGTAGGGGAGGAGCTCGTGCATCGTGGCGGACTGGGCGCGGCCGGGGTGGGCGGCTTCGAAGGCGGTGAGCACCGCATTCAGTGCTTCGGGCTCGGGGTTGAAATTCTTCTCGTGGGAAGCGGCACCGTAAAGGCCGATGGCGGTGCAGGAGTCCACCTCTTCATCCACGGCG
>JBEGTN010000208.1:0-4151 GCA_041179405.1 Verrucomicrobiota bacterium | reverse complement strand
TGTATTGATAGTGAGGCGGCGAGGCCGGGCAGGCGAGATTGTAGATCTGATCCACCTCGAACTTAAAGGGGTCGATCACATCGTGACGGACCAACTCGAAATCAGGCCGGCCGTGCAAATGCGCGATGTTGCTTTTGCGACCGGTAAAAAAGTTATCGAGGCAGATGACGTCGTGGCCGTCCTTCAGGAGACGGTCACACAGATGGGAACCAAGAAAGCCAGCACCGCCGGTGACGAGAATACGCATAGAGTGAAATGGGGGTATATTTGTTAAAACGGAAAGACAGAAAACCGAGTATGAATCATTGGCAAACTTAGCGCGCAGCCGCTCCCGCTTCGTAACGTTTCACCCAGGCCAGATGCCAGGCGGCGTAGTCGCCCGCCTCGATATGCGCCCGCGCCTGCGCCATGAGATCGAGGTAGAATGCGAGATTGTGAATCGTAAGCAAGGTGCAGCCGAGGATCTCACCCGCGACCATTAAGTGCCTTAAGTAAGAGCGCGAAAAGTTCGTGGCGTAATTAGCCACCTCCGGGTGAATCGGTCCGGCATCGGCGCGAAACCGTTCATTGCGCAGGTTGAGCGGACCATCCGGGGTGAAAACCAATCCGTTGCGCGCCACACGTGACGGCAATACGCAGTCAAACATATCCACCCCGAGCGCGATCATCTTCAACAGCTGCGGCGGTGTCCCCAGTCCCATGGTGTAGCGGGGTTTGTCCGCAGGCATGTAAGGCGTGGTCGCCGCAACTTGCTTGAGCATTTCCGGCTCGGGCTCGCCCACACTCACGCCGCCGACGGCGTAACCGGGGAAATCCAGCGCCGCCAAAGCCTCCGCCGCCTCACGCCGCAAGTCGTCGTAGGTCGAACCTTGCACGATGGCGAAGACGTGGTGACCCGCCGCCAGGAAGCCGTTATCCGTGGCGATCTGCTTGCACCGCGCCGCCCAGCGCAGCGAACGTGCGCAGGCCTCGGCGGTGGCGTCGCGTTCGCAGGGCCAGGGCGGGCACTCATCAATCACCATCGCGATGTCGCTGCCGAGGTTGGCCTGGATGGTCATCACCTCTTTCGGGCCGAGAAACAGTTTTTTGCCGTCGAGGTGGCTTTGGAACTCCACGCCGTCGTCGTGCATCTTGCGTAACTTCGCCAAGGAAAAAACCTGGAATCCGCCGCTGTCGGTCAAGATCGGACCATGCCAGCCCATGAACTTGTGCAAGCCGCCGAGTTCGCGCACCAGTTCGCTGGTCGGGCGAAGGTTCAAGTGGTAGGTGTTGCCCAGGATGATCTGCGCCCCGAGTTCGTGAAGCTGCGCAGGCGACACGGCCTTGACCGTGCCCTGCGTGCCCACCGGCATGAAGATGGGCGTCTCGATCACCCCGTGACGCGTGCGCAGTCGCCCGCGCCGGGCGGCGGTGAGCGTATCCGTTTTTAACAACTCAAAGTGATCGGGCATGCGCCACCTTCCCCCATTAACCCGCCCGCATCCAATCCTCAATTTTGCCCGCTCCTCGCGCCGCACGCTTGCCCCCGCGCCTTCCATCACCTCACTGTTATCTCAAACTCCTTTCCCGCGCGTGCTCCTCGTCATCGACAACTACGACTCGTTTACCTTCAACCTGGTCCAATATTTCGGCCAACTAGGCGTGGCGCAGCGCGTCTTCCGCAATAACGAGATCACGACCGCCGAGGCCCTCGCCCTCAATCCCGACCGCGTGCTCATCTCCCCCGGCCCCTGCTCGCCCGCCGAGGCCGGCGTATCCCTCGACATGATCGGTGCCTTCGCCGGCAAAAAACCGATCCTCGGCGTCTGCCTCGGCCATCAGTCCATCGGCCACTATTTCGGCGGTCGCGTCGTCCGCGCCGACCGGCTGATGCACGGAAAAACCTCCCCCATCCTGCATCAAAACACCGACGTCTTCGCCGGCATGCCGCAGGGATTTCTGGCCACCCGCTACCATTCGCTCCTCGTCGAGCGCGCCACCCTGCCCGCTTACCTCGCCATCACCGCCGAGACCGCAGAGGGCGAAATCATGGGCCTGCGCCACCGCGAACTCCCTGTCTGGGGCGTGCAGTTCCACCCCGAGAGCATAGCCACCGAAGGCGGCATGCAGATTTTAAAAAACTTTCTGGCGCTCAACTAATTTGAAACCGCCCGCCGCTCCCGCTGTCCACCCCCACCATGCGCTGCCCCAAATGCACCTCCATCGAGGATAAGGTCACCGACTCCCGCATCAGCCGCGAGGGCAACACCATCCGCCGCCGTCGGGAATGCCTCGAATGCGGCCACCGTTTCTCCACCACCGAGACCCTCATCCGCGAAGGTGTTGTCGTCTTGAAGCACGATGGACGCCGCGAAGACTTTGATCGCGATAAACTTGTCCGCTCGGTCCGCTCCGCCTGCCATAAACGCCCCATCGACGCCGAGCGCATCAACATGCTGGTCGATGACATCATGGACATCCTCGAGGCCCAGCACGACACCGAGATCCCCAGCACCGCCATCGGCGATGGCGTGATGGTGCAGCTCCGCAAAATCGACCACGTCGCCTACGTGCGCTTCGCCAGCGTTTACAAAGAATTTCGCGACGTCTCCGAATTCATGCAGGAGATCAAGACGCTCGGTCCCAAGCCTCCGGAGAGCTCCGTCTGATGTCGGAAAAGTCCGCCGCCCCGGCCGTAACCGCACGCGACGAGCTTCGCCGCCTGCACTTCATCAACGCCCTCTTCGCCCGCCTCACCGGGCACGACCTCTACCTGGCGCAGCAGATCAAGGACGCCATCGCCTTCAGCCTCGCCGAGCTGACGGAGCAGATTCGCGACCACCCCGAGTCGGCCGCCCGCTACGACGCCGCCTTTAACGCCGCCGCCGCCCACCTACTCACCCGTTTTTTCGCCGAACAACCCGGCCACGGCTTTTACCACTGGGATGCCCTCAGCACCCTCACCTCAGCCACCCCTCTGTTCGCTCGTGCCGAGTTGATGACCGGCCTCAAAAAACTCGCCCCCTTCCGCGAGAGCACCCTTCTCGTCACCAACCTCCGCCCCGCCCTGCTCCCGCCCGAACAACGCGAGACCGCCCGCCGCCGCCGCGACTACGAAGAGGCCCTCGCCTACGTCCAAGACCTCGCCGCCGCCCGCACCGCCCCCAGCGCAGACCTCCGCCTCCTCTTTTTGTAACCGCATCCCAAGCGGTTTTTTCATTGGTCATTGGGCATTCGTCATTGGACATTCGGTAGGCCGCGCCACGCGGCCTACCGCCATGCCCACCCTCTTCGAACGCATCATCGCCCGCGAAATTCCCGCCAAGATCGAGCACGAGGACGACCTCTGCATCGTCATCCACGACATCGCTCCGGAGGCGCCCGTCCACCTGCTCATCATCCCCAAGACCGTCATCCCCCGCGTCGGCGACGCCACCCCCGACCAGCAAGCCATCCTCGGACACCTCCTGCTCACCGCCGGCACCGTGGCGCGCAAGCTCACCCTCGCGCGCGGCTTCCGCCTCGTGATCAACCACGGTCCCGATGCTTGCGAAACTGTTCCTCATTTGCATGTTCACTTGCTAGGCCGTCGCCAACTGACCTGGCCCCCAGGTTAATCCAGAACTACCCCCCTACCCCAACCTCATGCGTCATAAATGGCACATCCTATTTTGCTGCATGATTTTGGGGGCATTGACTGCCCGCGCTGACTGGAAGGATGACGTCGGTTTCACCCGCCTGAACCAAACCTTCACCAGCGGAGTGCCGACATCGCTCGGCGTCGGCGTCACCCAGGTCGAAGCCGGCAACTACTATTTGCCGGATGCAGCCGACCTTCAATTTACCGGAAAGACCTTTAACGACAAAAGCACGACCAAGGTCGCAGGCGCATCTTGGCACGCCACAAATGTAGGGTATTATTTTTACGGCACGACTAGCAGCCTTATATCGGCGACCACCGCCATAGACATATTTAAGGCCAACGATTGGGTAAACTCCATACCTCTGACCGAGTTGCGAAAAGTTCAAAACCACAGCTGGATCATCGACACCATCACCTCAAACATAGACGCCACCGTCAGCTACTACGACGCCCGCCTCGACTACATGGTGCAGACATCCGGCTTCGTCTGCGTGGTCGGCGTAAACAACGGTAACACCAGCTCCACCAC
>JBEGTN010000207.1:0-2666 GCA_041179405.1 Verrucomicrobiota bacterium | reverse complement strand
GCACGATGGCGGCGCGCGCATTTTCCAACTGCTCTATGACATCGAAGCCGGCTCCATCGTGCGATGGCAGTTCAACGGCAGCTTTTGAGTCACTCCTCATTACTGGCAACGCCTCCTTTCCCTTCACCACCATGACCTCCACCGCCCCCGACATCTACCTCGGCACCGACTCCGGCGCCACCACCTCCAAGACGGGCGGCATCTACGCCGATGGCACGCCCATTTCCACCCGGCTGCGCCAGAGTTCCACCAACTCCCAGGCCGGCACCGCCGCCGTCATCGCCGGCTGGGTCGAGGGTGTGCAGGGCTTCCTCGCCGAAAACAACCTCTCCTGGTCCCAGGTGCGCGGTGTCGGCCTTGCCCTCCCCGGTCCCTACCAGAGCTACGGCGTGCTGGGCAAATCCGCCAACCTGCCCGAGAGCTTCACCGGCTGGAATTTTCACGCCGACTACTCCGCCGCCCTTTCCCACGCCGCCGGTCGCCCCATCGCCCTCACCGTCGGTAACGACGGCGACCTCGGCGGCGTCGGCGAGGCCGCCCGCGTGCGAGGCGACACCAGCTCCACCGTCCTCCTGCTCGCCCCCGGCTCCGGCCTCGGCGCCGCCTACGTGGACGCCAAGGGCCTCCCCCTCACCGGCGACCAATTCGCCGGCATGGAGGCCGGCCACATGCCTGTGCCGCTCCACGTCCTCGGCCACGGTCTGGACAAGACCCCCGCCTTCCGCTGCGGCTGCGGCCGCACCTGGGGTTGCATCGAGGCCTACTCCACCATCTCCGGCCTGCCGCAGTATCTCGACGCCCTCCTGCCCAAGTATCCCGGCCACGAGTTCGTCACCTCGACCGACACCCCGAAGCACAAGGCCCTCTCCCTGCGCGGCCGCGCCCAGAAGGGTGACGCCCTCGCGCTGGAGATTTTCGACACTCAGGCCCGCGCCCTCGGCATCCACGTCGCCAACCTCGCCATGGCGCTCGACCCCGGCATCGTCGTGATCGGCGGCGGCCTGATCGACCCCGAGAGCACCACGCCCGAGTTTCGCCAACGCTACCTCGATGGCATCCGCAACGCCGCCGCGCCCTTCCTTTTCCCCGCCCAACGCGAGCGCATGAAGATCGTGCCCGCCACCCTCGGCGAGCTCTCCCAGGCCATCGGTGCCGCCCTTGTCGCCCTCTACTCCGCCAAGGTCTGAACAAACCCGGCGACGGTCCGTGCGTTTTCCGGCACAAGTTTCTGCTCAAAGATGGATAAATGTATCTATGTAACAGCCCGAACCTATTTTTAGCTGGCGTGCAGGACTGCGCTGCTCGGGGCGCAAGCAGAGCATCGGTTTAATTTGAAGACAGCGCCTAGTTACTCATTTTGCACCGGCAGCTTGATTGAGCTGAGCGCAAGGCATTGAGTTCAAAAACGAACGCGACATTCGCGTGCTCTTCGGCTGCGACTCCGGCATCCGATGCAAATCTGCGCCGACAGTTGACGCATCCGCCGCCGATCCGCATCTTTTGCCTTCCCTTTCCGTTAACTAACTAAAAATCCGAACCACCATGTCCTACGAACTCCCGAAACTCGCCTACGCCTACGACGCCCTCGTCCCTCACATCGACGCCAAGACGATGGAGATTCACCACTCCAAGCATCACCAGGCCTACATCACCAACGTGAACAAGGCCCTCGCCGACGCCGGTGTTGCCGCCCCCGCTTGCGTGTGCGATCTCATCTCCGATCTCTCCAAGCTCCCCGAGGCCATCCGCGGCGCCGTGCGCAATAACGGCGGCGGCCACGCCAACCACTCCTTCTTCTGGTATATCATCGCCCCCGGCAAGGGCGGCGCTCCCGTCGGCCAGCTCGCCGCCGCCATCAACGCCACCTTCGGCTCCTTCGACGCCTTCAAGGCCGAGTTCGCCAAGGCCGGCGCCACCCGCTTCGGCTCCGGCTGGGCCTGGCTCGTCGTCACCGCCGACAAGAAGATCGCCGTCGGCTCCACCGCCAACCAGGACAGCCCCGTCATGGGCAAGGCCGTCGCCGGCATCGAGGGCAAACCCGTCCTCGCCCTCGACGTCTGGGAGCACGCCTACTACCTGAACTACCAGAACCGCCGGCCAGACTACATCGCCGCCTTCTGGAACGTGGTCAACTGGGACGCCGCCGAGGCCAAATACCTCGCTGCCATCGCCTGAACATAGCTCTCAAACCAGACCGTTCTCTCTCCTGGCCGCCCGCGTTTATCGACGGGCGGCCTTTTTGTAACCTTTTGAGTCTCGCACCTCCCGTTTCCCTGCGCCAAATCCACACCCATGCGTTACTTTATCGGGAAAGAGGGGAAACAACTCGGGCCGTTCACTGCGGACCAGGTTCGCACCAAACTCACCGCCGGCGAACTCAGCTATGAAGACCTCGGCTGGCACGAAGGCATGCCCGAATGGAAACCTTTGCGCGCGCTGTTTTCCGATATCGGCGTCGCCCCTTTAAGTCCGTCCGTCGAGCACCACTCCACTCCGTCCTTTGGCTTGCCGGGAACTAGCGACAACAGCGTCGAGTTCACGCCCGTTCTGGCCGGTCGCCTCAGTCGTTTAGGTGCGATGATACTGGACCAGCTTTTCACCCTCATCCTGATGGCCCCCGGGCTGTGGCAGCTCATCACCCCGTTTATTGAAGATTTCCGCAACGG
>JBEGTN010000206.1:0-4183 GCA_041179405.1 Verrucomicrobiota bacterium | reverse complement strand
TATGCTGAATGGCCTGAAGGAAATGAACCTGCCTCTTGCCCGGTGTCTGGCAAAATTCACTAAACCGCTTTGGTTAAATGGAGTCGAATCGCTTACCGATGAATGTGCCATCGCATTGGCGGCACATCGAAGCCGACTCAGACTGGACGGTCTGAAAACGCTCAGTCTTCCGGCGGCACGGGCCTTTGGCGCTCGAAAAACCAGCATTTTCCTAAGAGGACTGACGGAGTTCCCGGTTGAGATCGCGCGGTGCTTTACCGAACACCAAGGGATTCTCGCCATTGAAGGTGTGACTGACATTTGCGTGGAAACGGCCGAGATTTTGGCGCGGCATCGCGGCATGGTTTACGCGAGTTCTCTTCGTGATGTGAATTATCTGGTGGCCGAGGCCCTCGCCAAAACCCGTTGCATTCAGATCGTGCATGACGATCTGGAGCCGCTGCTCAAGAAGCTCGGTAAGCAATCAATCGAGGACATCCCATGAAGTATCGGGTGAGTTTTCGACCTCGAGTCGCCGCTAACCGACGACACTGCGCCCCTCGCCTGTGATATGAAAATCGTTGCCCTGACCGGAGCCGGAATCAGCCAACCGAGTGGTCTCGCCACCTTCCGCGATGCCGGTGGCCTGTGGGAGGGCAGCCGTATCGAGGAGGTTGCCTCGCCCGCAGGATGGAGGCAACAATCCCAGCGAGTGCTGGATTTTTACAACGCTCGCCGCTCGCAACTCGCTACGGTAGCACCCAACGCGGCGCACCTCGCCCTCGCCGCCTGGCAAGAGACGCACGAGGTCGTGGTGGTGACGCAAAATGTGGACGATCTTCACGAACGCGCCGGATCACGGAACGTGTTGCATCTTCACGGGCAATTAACGGAGGCGCGCAGCACCCGTGATGAAAGGTGGATAAAACACATCGGCTACGCCCCCATCAAACTGGGAGATTGCTGCCCGCTCGGTGGTCAACTTCGGCCCAATATCGTATGGTTTGGCGAAGCGGTTCCAAACCTGCTCCTCGCCCAAAATGAGGTCACTTCGGCGGACGCGGTTCTCGTGATCGGCACTTCGTTACAGGTTTATCCGGCGGCTGGACTGACTGAATTTGCACGGCCGGACGCATTGCGTATTTTAGTCGATCCTAGACCAGACCGAGTGCCGCGCGGCTACCGGACGATCACGGCTTCAGCCGAGGTGGGCGTGCCGTCGCTCACAGCCTACTTCAACGGAAAGGTAGCCTAATTCCAATTCGCGTTCAAGATGAGCTTAATAAGTGGTCCGCTGCCGGGGTGGCACAGACATTCCTGTCTGTGTTTAACTGAGAGGTGAAACCCAGATCGGATCACAGGTCCCGCTTGCGGGATGCCACGCGTCGGAGTCGGATTCGGTTTGAAAGCGAATTAGAATAAGGCGGAGAAAGGACTGGGGTGCTATCCGCCGAGGGGCTCAGTGCCTTCGCTGAGGATGTGAAGGTAGCGGTCGTAGGCGAAGACGCGGTTGCGCGGGGTGCCGGTGAGTTCGCGGGCGATGTCGAGTTCCACGAGTTTTTCCAGTGCGCTGTTCACGGCGGGGAAGGAAAGCCCTAGCGCCGCCGCCGCCTGCGTGGCGGTGGTGGAGAGTTGCTTTTGCAGTAAGCGTTGCACGCGGAGCGTCGTTGCGGCGGCGCGTCCCAATGCCTCAATGCGTTGCGCGTCGGCGGCGAAGAGCGCGACGACGCGCTTCACCGTGCCGGCGGCTTGTTCGGCGGTCTCGGCCACGCCGCGCAGGAAAAACAGCAGCCACTCTTCCCAGACGCCCTCCGTGCGCACGCGTTGAAGGAGCGCGTAGTATTCGTCGCGATTTTTTTTCAGGTGCAGCGAGAGATAGAGCAGCGGCTGGCTGAGCACTTTGTCGTGGCACAGTAGTAAGGCGATGAGCAGGCGGCCGACGCGGCCGTTGCCGTCGAGGAACGGGTGAATAGTCTCGAACTGGACGTGGGCAAGCGCGGCCTTGATGAGCGTGGGCGTGGTCTCGTCGTGAAGAAACTTTTCCAAGGTGCTCAAGACCTCTAGCAAGTGGTCGGGGGGCGGAGGCACAAAGGCGGCGGTGCCGGGGCGAGTGCCGCCGATCCAGTTTTGCGAGGTGCGAAATTCGCCGGGCTGTTTTTGGTAGCCGCGTCCTTTGCGTAGAAGTTCGCCGTGGATCTCGCGCAGGAGGCGGAGCGAAAGGGGAAATCCCTCTTGCAAGCGGGCTATGCCGTGGTTCATCGCCGCGACGTAGTTGGAGACCTCCTGCACGTCGTCGGTGGGTGCGCCGGGCAGGTTCGCCGACTCGAAACGCAGCAGGTCGTCGAAGGTGGATTGGGTGCCTTCGATCTGGGACGATAACAAGGCCTCCTTGCGGATATAACTGTAGAGAAAGAGCCCAGGGTCGGGCAGAAAATCGGTGACGCTGTCGAGTTTTCCGAGCGCGACGGAGGCGCGTTGGAAGGCGGTTTGGAGCGCGCTATCCCAGATTATGGGCGGATCGGGAGGGAGAGGGTGGGGGATAAAGGCCTTCCAGGTCTCCCCCGCGACCGTCTGGGGCAAAAGAATACCGGATAAGCCTCGTTGCATAAGAGCGAGTTAGGAACACGACTAAGGCTGCGTCAACACGCTATTAAAAGATTTAAGCTTATCTTTTAATTGACGCCTGGCGGTGAAAGGATCGTTTAATAAGGGCGAGCTTGTTGAAAGCTGAGGATAGCGGTCTTTCCTCTGTGATCTCTGTGTCCGCGCTCCGGCTTGGCTCTGTGACTAGTCCGAAAAATAACGAGCGACAGACTCAGACATCCTGACCCACGGGGCAAGTGGAGGCGAGCGAGGAACTGAGATGAGCCGGGCTCTCGGTAGCTTAGGGAGGGTAGCGGGAGCATCCTGCTCCCATGCTTTCGGAAAGGGAGCTAGGAAGCTCCCTCTACTTTACCGGCTCATCTTGATTCCCCGGATTCAGGATGTCTGAGGCTACTCGGCACTCAGGCCAGGATGCGTTTGAGGCTGTCGAGGTCCATGACGGCGGCGAGGCTCTCTTCCTGGATCACGGCGTTGGCTAACGCGGATTTTTCGCGTTGGAGGAGGCGGATTTTTTCTTCGACCGTGCCTTCGGCGAGCAGGCGGTAGGCGATGACGGGCTTGGTCTGGCCGATGCGGTGGATGCGGTCGATGGCTTGCGCCTCGGCGGCGGGGTTCCACCAGGGGTCGTAGAGGATGGCGTAGCTCGCGGCGGTGAGGTTCAGGCCGAAGCCGGCGGCTTTCAGTGAGAGGAGGAAAACAGTTTTGGTTTTATCGCTCTGGAATTCATCGACGAGCTCGGCGCGGTTTTCGGTGGCGCCGGTGAGCATCAGGAAATTGATGTTCGCGGCGACGAGGCGGTCGCGGATGAGTTCCAACATCCCGACGAACTGGCTGAACACGAGGACCTGATGGCCTTCGTCCTGGAGTTCTTCGAGGCGTTCGAGGAGGGCGTCGAGCTTGGCGCTGGGGAGATCGCGGTGCGCGGGATCGACGAGGGCGGGGTGGCAGCAGATCTGGCGGAGCCGGAGGAGGCTCGCGAGGACGTTGAAGCGGACGGCGGCGAGGGCGGTGTTGGTGTCCACCCCCATGAGCTGGGAGCGGGCGCGCTTGAGCTCGGCGTCGTAGAGGCGGCGTTGCTCGCCCTCGAGTTCGACGATGATTTCATCCTCCGTGCGGGAGGGGAGATCGGGAGCGGCTTCGGCCTTGGTGCGGCGTAACAGGAAATGGCGGACGCGGCGATGGAGGCGGGCGAGGGCCTCGGCGTCGGCTTGGTCGTGCTGGCGGCGGAAGGAGGTCTGCGTGCCGAGGAGGCCGGGTTGCGCGAAGGCGAAGAGGCTCCAGAGATCGGTGAGGCGGTTCTCGATCGGCGTGCCGGTGAGGACGAGGCGGTGGCGGCTCGGCAGCGCGCGGGCGACGGAGGCGACCTGGCTGCCGGGGTTTTTGATGAACTGGCCTTCGTCGAGGATGACGGCGTCCCACTTCTGCGCGCGAAACCACTCGGAGTTGATGCGGAGCTGGGAATAGTTGGCGACGAGGAGCTGCGGCGCGGCGGAGGAGAGCTGCGTGTCCGGATTGGCGAGGGACGGGTTGTAGGCGGTGGCGTTGACGGCGGGGGTGAAGCGGGCGCTCTCGACGAGCCAACCGTGGGTGACGCTCTTGG
>JBEGTN010000205.1:0-2704 GCA_041179405.1 Verrucomicrobiota bacterium | reverse complement strand
CCGTCGGCGTGGACGAGGGCATCGAGGGTTTCGAGCAGGCGGTCGAGTTCGGCGGCGGAGAGGTTGCGCAGGGCGGGGGCGCTGAGCTGGAGCAGGGTGAGGCGCAGGGCGCCGGGTTGCGCGGCGAGTTCGGCGGCGAGGGATTCGGCGAGGGTGGCGGTGCGGGCGTCGGTGTGGCGGAGGATGAGCCCGGACTGGGTGGCATCGTCAGGCGCGAGGAGCAGGGCGCAGAGTAGGGCGGGGGCCCGGGCGGGATCGCGGGCGGCGTCGCGCAGGGCGGCGGGGAGGGCGTCGATGGTGTCGCGGGCCTGGGCCACGGAGGTTACGCTGAGGGTGCCGATGGATTGGAGAAAGGCGGCGGGGGCGAGCCCGGCGGTGGCGGCGGAGCGGGGCGGCGGCGCGCCGAAGCGGGTCTCGTCGATCACGACCGGCGGCGGGCTGATGAAGGTGCCGTCGAAGGCGGGGTCGATGGCGCGGAGTCGCTCCTCCAGCGGCGGGTGGGTGGCGAAGAGCCCGCCGAAGGAGCTGCGGAAACTCTGGGCGAAGCAAAAGTGGCTTATCTCACCGGCGTGGTCGTGGGTGAGCTGGCCGTGCAGGGCGAGCCCGCCGAGCTTGCGCAGGGCGCCGCCGATGCCGGCCGGGTTGCGGGTGAACTGCACGGCGGAGGCGTCGGCGAGGAACTCGCGCTGGCGCGAGACGGCGGACTGGATGAGGCGGCCGAAGAAGTAGCCGATGTAGCCGATGACGAGGAGGGCGACGCCGGTGGCGAGGATGACGACGATGAGGCCGCCCGAGCCCTTGCCATCGCGTCGTGACGAAGTGGATACGCGCGTCTGCGAAAGGCCGCGCAAGATGGCGCCGCCGAGCAGGGCGAGGGCGAGGATGCCGTAAACGAGGGCGGTGATGCGGGTGTTGATCCGCATGTCGCCGTTGAGGATGTGGCTGAACTCGTGGGCGACGACGCCTTGAAGCTCGTCGCGGTTGAGGCGCTCCAGGGTGCCCCGGGTGATGACGACGGCGGCGTCGGCCGGGGCGTAGCCGGCGGCGAAGGCGTTGATGGCGGGCTCGTCGGGCAGGATGTAAACGGCGGGCACGGGCACGCCCGAGGCGAGGGCCATCTCCTCGACGACGTTGAGCAGCTTGAGCTCGCGCAGGTCGAGGCTGTTGCGGCGCACCTCACGCCCGCCGACGAGCTCGGCGATGGCGGAGCCGCCGGCGCGGAGCTGGGTCCATTTAAAGAGCGAGGCACCGCCGACGACGAGCAGGTTAAATAAGACGACGTAGGCGAGGATTTCGGGCTGCCAGAGCGGGAGGCCGGCGAGCCTGATGGCTGAGGCGTGAAGCAGGCCGGGCCGGGCGAAGCTCGCTATAGCGAGGGTGGCGAAGTAGGTCGCCAGGATAGTGCCCAGGAAGGCGAGGAGGAAGAGCACGACGAGCCGACCGGAACGGCGGCGGGCGTGGGCCTGGGCTTCGAAGAAATCCATGCGGCGGGCGGGGCCGGGAGCTCAGAGAGCCGGCGGGACGGGAGGCGGCGAGGTCGCTGCGGTGGCGGCGGCGCGAAGGCGGGCTTGCCGGGGCTGGCGCACGATGAAGAAATAGAGCAAGGCTCCCAGCCAGTGAGTGAATACCAGGATGAGAATCCAGGCGACACGGTTCTCGGAAGGATTTTCCGGGGACTGGGCGCAATCGACGAGCATCCAGATCCAGAAAGCGAGCAGGGCGAGGCCGGCTCCGACCACGGTCATGAAGAGCATAAAAATACCGAGCGCCACCCCCAGGCCCACGCCGAAGATGGACTCCGCCGGACCGGCCAGCTGGGCGAGGAGCGCTAGGTGAGCGGGCATGGAGGCGAAGACGGGATCAGTTGAAGCTGACCTTGGGGGCGTTGCGCTCGGTGGGGTCCTCGATCTTGAAAAGCTCGGCAGGGAGGAAGCCGAAGGCGCCGGCGAAGAGGACATTCGGGAAGACCTCGCGCTGGGTGTTATAGGCCATGACGGAGTCGTTGTAGGCCTGGCGGGCGAAGGAGATTTTGTTCTCGGTCGAGGTGAGCTCCTCGGTGAGCTGCATCATGTTCTGGTTGGCCTTGAGGTCGGGATAGGCCTCGGAGACGACCATGAGGCGGGAGAGTGCGCCGGTGAGGCCGGCCTCGGCGCCGGCGAGGTTGCGCACCGCGGAGGCGTCGGCGGGGTTGGCGGCGGCGGCCTGGGCGGCGGAGGCGGCGATGTTGCGGGCCTTGATGACGGCCTCGAGGGTGCCGCTCTCGTGTTTGAGGTAGCCCTTGGCGGTCTCGACGAGGTTGGGGATGAGATCGTAGCGGCGCTTCAACTGCACGTCGATCTGGGCGAAGGCGTTTTTGAAACGGTTGCGGAGGGTGACGAGGCCATTGTAGATGCCGGCGACCCAGAGGCCGATGATCACGATGAGAGCGACGAGCACGCCGAGGGCGATGAGGAGGATAGACATGGTGATGGAGGTGGGGGCGGAGTAATAAACCGCCGACGGTGGAGCATGGAACCGCGTCGCGGGCATGCGAGTCTGAATGCACGGTGAAACGCGGTTGCCATGCGGACGAAACGCAAGGCAGTTTAGCCCCTCTCCTTTAACCCTATCCGCTCAACAACGAGTTCATGGTGCGCCGCCTCATCCTGCTTATCTGTCTGCTGACGCCGGTTTTGGCGCGGGCGGCTGAAGCCACCTTATTCGC
>JBEGTN010000204.1:0-7783 GCA_041179405.1 Verrucomicrobiota bacterium | reverse complement strand
CCTCGATGGGCGGCGTCGGCTTGTCCGCGACCGCCGGTTCGCTCAGATCAGCCTCGGTGCCGAAGTGAACCGAGACCAGGCACGCCGGGCACACGCCGGCGGGAGCGTCCGGCACGAGGGCTGCGCCGCAGCGGGAACAACGCGGAGTGGCATCGGGCGAGTCGGCGGAAGCAGATTCAGGAGGGGTCATACAGGGATAAATACCGGATGGGCGGCGGATGTTACGCGCGTTGACCAAGGATTTGCACAAAATGCCGCAACTCGTCCGCGAGCGCCGCTTCGTCGGCGACGGTCTCGGCGATTTCGTGGCGGATGACCTCGCGGAAACGCTTGCGCAGCCGGTGCACCGCCACGCGGGCCGCGCCCGGGCTCATATCCAGCGCGGTCGCGGTGGCCTCGTAGTCGATCTCGTCCCGCTGTGCCGCGAGATGGGGCCGGAGCAGCTCGAACTCGGCGGCGCGCCCCCCAGCGGCGTATTCGGCGGCCAGCGCGGCGAAACCACGGTCGAGCAAGGTAAGCGCCCAGCGCCGCTCGAACATCTCGTCCGGCCCGAGCGACGGCTCGACCGCGTAGCGCGACTCGGCCTCGGTGGCGTCGAGCGGGACAAAGGAAAGGCCGCCACCGCGTTTGCGGGTGTTTTCCCGCCGCCACTCCTTGGCCAGAAAACGCTTCAGCGCCATGAGCAGAAAACTCCGGAAACGTCCGCGCTCCGGCAAGGCGTCGCGCAACCAGGATTTTTCCAGCAACCGGGCGAAAAAAGCCTGCGTGAGATCCTGCGCGTCGGCCGGTGCATGCCCGGAGCGGCGCACGTAGGCGTAGAGCGGATACCAATACGCCCGGCACAGCGCCTCGAGGGCGGCGTCCGCCTCTAACGTCGGTCCGTTACAGGCAGCGGCGATGATCGACCACCGGGTGGTGGCGAAGCGCGGGGTGGATTGTGGGGGCGAATCGGGCAAGGCTGGAGGCATCGACTATCAGCTTAATACCCAAAATCCGGCAAACGTTACAATCGCGGTGAAAAACCCCGCCTAACGAGGTGTTTTTTACTTATCCGGCTGAAGCGGCGGTTCACACCAAGCGCTCGCGCCAGTAACCAGGCCGCTGCTTAAAGTGCATCACCGCGACGATCCAGACCAAGTCGGGTTGATCGAGGTAAATTACCGCATAGGGAAAGACCGGGCCTGAATGCCGTCGCGCGGGCGGATCAAACATGCGCCGTAAGGCCGGTCGTGCGCAGGCCTCGGAGATCACTTCGTCCATTTCCGAGTAAAAACGCTGACCGAGGGTCGGGCTTTTCCCGGCGTAGTAGCGGCCGGCCTCGGTCAACTCGAACCGTGCCTCCGGATGGAAGACAAACGGCTTCACAAGCCGACGATCTGACGGAGTTCGGCCATGACCTGCTCGCCTGGGATGCCCTTGACCCGACCGCTTTGGATCTCCGCGACTCGACGGCTCGTCTCGACCCTCCACGCCGCGTCGTTCTCGGGATCGGGTTGCGCGAAGCTCTCCGCGAGAAGCAGGTCGAAAAGTTCGCTGATCTGATCGCGCGGGAGCTGCCGCGCCTCGCTTACAATTTGTTGCAGCATCATGGACATGCCTCCGAGCGTGCGGAATTCTCCCACGTTGGCAACTTCCGGCTTCTCAACGCGCCTCCGTCCACTCCTGCGCCGCATACTGGTCCGTCAGCGCCTCGTGTTCGCCTTCGCGGAACTCTGGCCAAGGAGTCTCCTCAGCCTCGACCCCGAGAGCCTTCGCCAACTCGGCCACGAAGACCTCGCGCAACTCATCCCAATCTCGCACCCCCGCCGCCGCCGGACGCCAGACCGAACCCTGGAACAACAGCCCCTCCTTAGTCCGCTTCTGCGCCGCGCCCGCGATCTTTGCGCCCGTCGTCACGTCCACTACGTCGTAAAGCTCCGCCCGCGTAAAACACACCGCCGGCCCCTTCGCCGCCGCGCAGCCCGCCAGCTCCCCGTCTTCGCCCTCCGCCTCCGCCGCCGGTTCACAACGCTCCTTCAACGCCGCCGGCTGTCCGCAGGCCACGAGCGCCGTGCGCAAGGCCTCGTGAACGGCTCGATAACTCTCCACCGCGCGCGCCTTCTCCAACTCGTGCCCGCGCGGGATCACCAACGCGTAGGTCCAGTCCTCCCGGTGGTCCACCACGCCTCCGCCCGTCGGTCGCCGCACCAGGTCCGCACCCTCGGCGTCGGCCGGCAACTGCATCCGCACCCAGGCGATCTTCTGGCTGTATCCAAAACTAAACGACGGCCGGTGCCAGCCATAGATTCGCAACCGCGTGTTTACCGACCGCTCCGTCGGGTAGCGCCGCAGCAGCAGAAAATCCGCCGCCATGTTCGCCGCCGCCGAATCCGCCCGCTCCGGCAACACCTCCAGTTTCATCGTCATGGCATTCGTTTCGAGCGGTTCGCGCCCTCAGGCCTTGAAATACCACTCGCGGCACGGCGGCGGCACCACCATCTGATCAAGCTGAGCCTCAAAGGTCTCGATCGGCGTCTTCATGATGCCGGCCAGTGGCTTCAGCTCCAGCGCGAGGTCGGCCGGCCGCCTCGCCGCCGCCTGCGGATCGTCCGCCCGGCCGATCTCGATAATCGGTGCCGCCGTCTCGCTGAGTTTGAAATGCGCACGAATCCGCCGCGCCAGTTCCACCCGCGACAAGGCCTCCGCGCCCGCCCAGTGAAACACACCGCGCTGCTCGGGCCGTTCGCACAGCTCCACCATCGCCTCGGCCAGGTTGCCGGCGGTGCAGGGCTGGCGGATCTCGTCGCGATAGAGCTTAGGCGCGCGCCCCGCCGCCCAGTCCGCGAACAAGCGCTCGTGCAGACTGCGCGCGCCGCCCGGGCTGTTGCCCGTCAGAAGCGGTGCGCGCAGCGTCACCGCAAACTCCGCCGCCACCGCGTGAACACGGCGCTCGCTCTCGACCTTTTGCCGACCGTAGAGATTCACCGGCTTCACCGGCGCGTCCACCGCGTAGGGTGCGCGCGTGCCGTCGAAAACCTGCTCCGAAGACAAATGCACCAGCCGCGCGCTCAGGTGGTGCGCCAGCCGCGCCAGCGTCTCGGGCAGCGCCACGTTGAGCGCCTGCGCCCGCGCCGGGTCCGCGTCGCACGCGGAAGGCTCGGCCACCGCCGCGCAATTCACGATCGCGTCGGGGAAAATCTCCAGCGCGACCAGACTCACCGCGTCTGGCGTGGACAGATCGACCGAACGCCGCTCGGCCAGGCCGGGGATTTTCAGCTCCGAGCGGCCTACGATTCCGACCACGGTATGCCCGCGCCGATGCGCCGCCTCGGCGAACGCCGCGCCCACCAGCCCGGATGCTCCTGTCAGTAGTATTTTCATGGGGTTTTAAGATTCGTATCCGCCACCGCCGCCAGCGGCATGACCAGCGGGATCAACAACTCGGGCGACACCTGCCAGCGCACGCGCCAGCGCGGATGCCCCGAGTTTTTGTGCATGCGCCTGGACGGCTCCAGCGTGAGCAGCGCGCTTTTCTTCAACTCGAACAAATCCGGCGCCGCCTTCCCGCGCACTAGCAGCGAGGCCAGCGCGCTCAGGTGCGGCTCGTGCCCCACCAGCGCCAGCTCGAAGTGCGGGGGAAACTCCGCCAGCCGCTCCGCCATGATCTCCGGCGCGTCCTCCGGCAGCAGCCCCGGCGTCTCCACCCTCACCACGTCGAGCCCGAGGTGGGCGACGATCACCTCCGCCGTTTGCGCCGAGCGCATCAGCGGGCTGTGCCAGACCTGGGTCGGACGGAAACACGCCGTCGGTTTCAAAAACCGCGCCAGCCGCGCCAGCTCGCCCAGCCCGCGCGTGCTCAGCGGACGCCTCGGGTTCTCGCTTTCGGCGACGGCGTGCGCGTGACGCAACAGATGAAGCAGCATGGCGGGGCGGGATCTACCGTGGCAGGTTGACGACGCTCAGGGAGCCAAGCGCTCGACGATCCAGTCACCCGAGGCCTCGCGCCGGTAGCGAAGCCGATCGTGCAAGCGGCTTCGACGGCCCTGCCAGAACTCCACTGTCTCGGGTGCCACGCGATAGCCTCCCCAAAAAGGCGGCAGCGGCACTTCGGCGCCCGCGTGTTTTTTTTCCAAGACCTTCATCGCGTCGTCCAACGGCGCCCGCCCCGTGACGACGCTGCTCTGTTGTGCAACCCAGGCGCCGAGTTGGCTGGCCCGCGGACGTGAATGGAAATACGCCGCGCTCTCCTCGCGCGGCACCTTCGTCACCGCGCCCTCCACGATAACCTGCCGCTCCAGCGCTATCCAAGGAAACACCAGTGTCGCGCGCGCGTTGCCCGCCAGCGCGCGGCCCTTGCGGCTCTCGTAATTCGAAAAGAAAATAAAGCCACGTCCGTCCAGGCCCTTCAATAAAACCGTGCGTGCGGAGGGCCGCCCGTCCGCATCTGAGGTGGCGAGAATCATCGCATTTGGCTCGGGGATCTTGGCCCCCTCGGCCTCGCGGAACCATTGGTCAAACTGACGGAAAGGATCGCGCGCCAGGTCTTTTTCAAGGAGCCCGGCGAGGCTGTAATCTTTGCGAAGGTCGGCCAGCGATGACATACCCGCAACGAAACTGCCCCACTCCGTCCTGTCAAAGGACAAGCCCCCGCCCGCTTCAGTTCAATTTCTCATTCACTGAACAAAGTAACCTATTAGGTTACTCTTTGCCGGAGGCATGCTCGCGGTTTTGCGACACTGACGACTTCGCTTTCTTGCTTCCTTGCTCACTTGCCAACCAGATCAAGCCATGTCGCCCGCCGCCTACATCGACGCCCACGAGGCCGATCTGCTCACCCTGCTCCGCCGCCTCGTCCAGTTGCCCACCGTCAACCCCCCCGGCAACCACTACGACGCCATCACCCGACTGCTCGCCGCCGAGCTCACCGACGTCGGCCTCAAGGCCCGCCGCCTGCCCGTGCCCGCCGCCATCCTGCGCCGCCACCTCGCCCGCGATCAGTGGCACCTGCCGCGCTGGAACGTCCTCGGCACCCTCGAACCCCGCCCCGCCGCCGGCGCGACCTCATCGTCGTTAAAAACCCTCCACTTCAACGCCCACTACGACGTCGTGCCCGTCTCCGGCGCGTGGACCCACGGCGACCCATTCTCCGGCAAGGTCGCCGATGGCTGGATCTACGGTCGCGGCACCGCCGACATGAAGGGCTCCATCGCCAGCCTCCTGCTCGCCTTGCGCGCCCTCCGCGCCACCGGCACGCCCTCGCGCCTGCGCGTCGAGGTCTCCTTCACCGCCGACGAGGAAACTGACTCCGCCCTCGGCGCCGGCTGGCTGGTTAAAAACGCTCCCATCCGACCCGACTACGCGCTCGTGCTCGAGGGCGGCGAGGGCCGCCGCATCGGCTGCGGCCACAATGGCGTCGTCTGGCTCGAGGTCGTCGTCCACGGCCGCGCCGCCCATGGCAGCACGCCCCACCTCGGCATCAACGCCCTCGAACACGCGTCACGCCTCGTGCTCGCCCTGCGCGACCACGCCGACTCGTTGCGCAGCCGTGTCTTCACCGCCCCCAACGGCGAGGAGCGCCGCCCCACCCTCAATGTCGGCGGCGTGTTCTCCAGCGGCGAAGGCGGCAAGATCAACACCGTGCCCGCCCTCGCCCGCTTCAGCATCGACCGCCGCGTGACTCCGGTCGAGACCGTCGCCGTGGCCGAGCGCGAGCTGCGCGCCTTCCTCGCCGCCACCGTGAAAACCCTGCCCGGCCCGCGCCCGCGCGTCGAGGTCCTGAAGGTCTCCGAAAACCACCCGTGTTTCTCGCCGCCCGACCACGGCTTCGCCACCGCCCTCGCCGCCGGCGTCTCGCGCGAGCGCCGCTGCCGCGCCGAGTTCGGCACCTCGCAGGGATTTAACGACACCCACTTCTTCGCCCAGGTGCTCGGCATCCCCACCCTCGGCTACGGCCCCGGCGGCGACAACTGCCACGCCGTGGACGAGCGCGCTTCCGTGCGCGAGCTGCTCGCCAGCGCCCGCATCTACGCCGGCCTGCTCGCCGGCGGCATCCCCGCCGCCTAGCACCACGCCGTCCCGCCCTAGCACGTCGCCGACCCTCCCCTTTTTGCCCGCTTGCCCGCGCCGCGCCCGCCGTTTTCTGCTCACTGCCTCCGACTCCCCTCTCTTTCCCGCCATGAAGATCAACGCCTCCCTCACCCCCGCCAAGCTCCAGCCCAAGCTCAAGCGCCTCTTCGAGCTTTCCGGTCAAAAGATCGACCTCATCAACAAGTCCTGGAACCCCGCCGACGGCACGCCCGTCTTCACCATCAAGGGCAAATACACCTCGCGCGGCTGGACCGAGTGGACCCAGGGCTTCCAGTTTGGCATGGCCTTCCTCCAATATGACGCCACCGGCGAGGAGCGCTTCCTGAAGCTAGGCCGCGAGAAGACCCTCAAATACATGGCGTCGCACGTCAGCCACGTCGGCGTGCATGACCACGGCTTTAACAACGTCTCCACCTACGGCAACCTCCGCCGCCTCCTCCTTGAAGGCCGCGCCGCCGGCACGTCGGACGAAATCAACTACACCGAGATGGCGCTCAAGGCCTCCGGCGCCGTGCAGGCCGCCCGCTACGTGCCCACCAACGCCACCGCGCCCTGGTCCCCCGTCGCGGGCGGCCCCGGCGTCGCGCCCGCCGGCTACGTTTACTCCTTCAACGGCCCGCAATCCCTCTTCGCCGACACCATCCGCTCCATGCGCTCGCTGGTCGTAGCGCACCAGCTCGGCCACGTGCTCATGGGCGAGGGCGACAAGCCCATCAACCTCCTCCACCGCGCCATCACCCACGCCGCCACCACCGCGCGCTTCAACGTCTTCTTCGGCCAGGGTCGCGATTCCTACGACGTGCGCGGTCGCGTCGCCCACGAATCCGTCTTCAACCGCAACGACGGCCAGTTCCGCTGCCCCAGCTCGCAACAAGGCTACTCGCCCTTCACCACCTGGACGCGTGGCGCCGCCTGGATCATCGCCGGCTTCGCCGAGCAGTTGGAATACATCGATACCGTCAAGGGCTCCGAACTCGATGCCGTAGGCGGCCGTCGCGCCGTCACCGACCTCTTCCTCGAGACCGCCCGCGCCACCAGCGATTACTACATCGACAGCTACTCCGCCCTCGACGGCGTGCCCTACTGGGACAGCGCCGCGCTCAACACCCATAAGCAGGGCGACTTCACCAAATCCGCTGCCGATCCCTTCAACGCCCACGAGCCGGTGGACAGCTCCGCCGCCGCCATCGCCGCGCAGGGCTTCATCCGCCTCGGCCTCTACCTCCAGGCCAAGGGCGACAAGAAGGCCGGCGCGCGCTACCTCCAGGCCGGCCTCACCGTGGCCGACACCCTCTTCACCGACACCTACCTCGGCACCGACCCGAAGCACCAGGGTCTGCTGCTCCACAGCGTTTACCACCGCCCCAACGGCTGGGACCACATCGCCAAGGGCCAGCAGGTCCCCAACGGCGAAGCCTGCATGTGGGGCGACTACCATGCGATGGAGCTCGGTCTCCTCATCCAGCGCCTCGCCGCCGGCAAATACCTCACGTTTTTCTAAAACGCTTTCGTGTTCCGGGCACGGGTCTATTGGCCCGTCTTCCCGCGTCCGTGCCTGGCGGGGTTCGTCGAAGGAAAACGGCAACGGCACGGCCGTTGCCACCCAAAGGCCGGCCGTGAATGATAAACGGGATTATTTCGTTCCAGCCCCGGGCTCAAGCAGCAGCACCTTGCGCACCGTATCCAGTAATTCCTTACGATCAAAAGGTTTTTCCAG
>JBEGTN010000203.1:0-4849 GCA_041179405.1 Verrucomicrobiota bacterium | reverse complement strand
GCTGGTCGTTCCGGCGCTGGATCCGCTGGCGGTGCTGGAGGCGATATTCGATCCGACGCAGCCGCATTTCTACACCGAGCGTCCCTCGGTGGGGAGCGCGCTGGCCGGAGCGGAAGTGGCGTTGAGCGCGACTGCACACGGACCTGATCGGTTCGCGGCGGTGCAGCGATTTATCGACTCAACCCTGGCGCGCACGGTGGCGGTGGGCGACGTGAACGCGCCCTTCGGCGGGCCGCATTTCTTCACGAGCTTTACCTTTCAGGACGAAGTGGAGGCCGGTGAGGCTTTTCCGCCCGCGCAGGTCTTCGTGCCGCGCTGGCAGGTGGCGCGGGCGGGCGAGGTGACGACGGCGGTGGCGAACATCGTGGTCGAGGCGAGCAGCGATCTCGCTGCGCTCGCGGACCGCGTGTGGCGGGCGCACGGAAAGTTTGCCCGGCTGGATTTTGTCGCGGCCGAGGAACCGGCGGGAGAGTTGAGACTCACCCAATCCGAAACCGGCGACTACCGGGCAAATGTGCGGCGCGGTCTCGCGAGAATCGAGGCCGGGGAGTTTAAAAAAATCGTGCTCGCCCGCGCGCTCGATCTCACGGCCGACCGTGCCTTGCATCCGTTGACCATGCTGAACGGCCTGCGGCAGCGCTTTCCGGACTGCTACGCCTTTTCAGCGGCCAACGGGGCGGGCCAGAGTTTTATTGGAGCCTCACCCGAACGGCTTGTTCGAGTCAGCCAGGGCATGATTGAAACCGAAGCGCTCGCGGGCTCGATCCGGCGCGGCGCCGGTGCGAGCGAAGATGCGGCGCTGGCGTCGGCCTTGCTGCGAAGCGAGAAAGACGTGCGCGAACATTCCCATGTGATCGGCTCGATCCTGCGTCGTTTGGCGCCGCTGGGAGTGCATTTGGAGCCGGTGGCGGCGCCGGCGGTGCGGAAACTGGCCAATGTGCAGCACCTGCACACACCGATGCGCGGACCGCTGCCCGAGGGCGTGCGTTTGCTGGACTTGCTCGCGGTGCTCCATCCGACGCCTGCGGTGGGCGGCACGCCGCGCGAGGCCGCGGTGGGCCGCATCCGCGAGCTGGAGGGATTTCCGCGCGGCCTGTATGCGGGTGCGCTTGGCTGGGTCAACGCGCGCGGAGGCGGCGAGTTTTTCGTGGGGCTGCGCTCGGCGCTCATCGACGGGGCACAGGCCCGCGTTTATGCCGGAGCGGGCATCGTGGCCGGCTCGGAGCCAGACCGTGAATTTGCCGAGACCGAGCTGAAGTTTCAGGCGCTTCTCGCCGCGTTGCGAAGCTGAGAACTCACCTTAAACTATCACGCACGATGAACCTCGATTTTAGAAATACGAACGCGCTGTGGTGTTCGGTGGCGGCGGAGACGCTCTATCGCGCAGGCGTCCGCCACGCCGTGATCTCGCCGGGCTCGCGCAACACCCCGCTCACGATGGCGCTGGTGTCCCATCAGGGGATCACGGCGACGCCGGTGCTGGACGAGCGCTCGGCCGGATTTTTTGCACTCGGGATCGCAAAGCGCACGGGAGTGCCGGTGGTGCTGCTCTGCACCAGTGGATCGGCGGGAGCGCATTATCTGCCCGCGATCATAGAGGCGAAAGAGAGTGGCACCCCGCTGATCGTAATCACTGCGGATCGCCCGCCGGAGCTGCGGGATTGCGCGTCGGGACAAACCATCGACCAGCAGAAACTCTACGGTTCATTCGTGACTTTTTATCACGAACTGGCGGTGCCGGAGCCGCGCGTGGAGCTGTTGAAATACCTGCGGCAAACGCTGCGCCATGCCTGCGAACGGGCGCAGCAGGGCGGACCGGTCCACCTGAATGCCCCCTTTCGCGATCCGCTGCCGCCGGTGGCGGACGGGACGGCGGAGCCACTGGCCGGCGCGGTGGATTGGGAGGCGTTTTTCGCGTTGCCGGACCCACCGGCGGAACGGGAACACGGCGCACTTAACTTGAACTACGCGCAGGGTGCCGAACGTGGAATCATCATTGCCGGAGGAGGAGCAAGAAACGGGACGGCTGAGAATTTGGCGAAAGAACTGGGCTGGCCGATTCTGGCCGATGGCCTCGCGCCGGAGCGATTGAAGGGAGCGGCAGGAGCGGTGATCGTGGCCGCTTATGATGCCATCTTGCGCGACACCCGCTGCGCCAGCGCACTGAAGCCCTCACACGTGGTGCTGGTGGGTGAAATGCCGACGAGCAAAGTCCTGCGCGCGTGGTTGTCTGCGGTGGATGCGCCTACGATTCATGTTTCGAGCCGGGCCGATAATCGGGATGCCCTCCACGGGCGCACACGGGTGACTCGCGGTCTTGTTCACGGACAGGGGTCGCAAAATGGGAACGCGAACTGGCGCAACGGTTGGGCGCGGGCCGAATCGGCCGCTCAGGCGGTGCTCGGCAAGATGGTCAACGAGAGATGCTTTGAGGGCGCTTTCACGCGGACGGTGGCGGAGGCGATGACGGCAGGACAGACGCTTTTTGTCGCGAGCAGCATGCCGGTGCGCGACCTCGAATACTTTGCCCCCGCGCGGACTGACGGACCTCGGGTGATCGCGAATCGCGGCGCGAACGGCATCGACGGCACCCTCTCGACCGCGCTAGGCGTGGCCCATGAAGGCGGCCCTACGGTGCTGCTCACCGGGGATCTGGCCCTGTTGCACGATACGAATGGTTTTCTAAGCGCGGCCAAATTAGCCGGGGCGCTCACCGTGGTGGTAATCAATAACGAAGGCGGCGGTATTTTCGGCCACTTGCCGGTGGCGAAAAACAACCCGCACTTCGAGGAGTATTGGGCAACCCCCCAACGCGTGGACATAGGACGCCTGTGTGCCGCCTATGCGGTTCCGCATCTCATGGCGGTCACGCCAAACGAGCTAAAAGCTATGCTGTGTAGCTACGTCGATGTTCAAGGCGTGCGGGTGATCGAAGTGCGGACTGATCGGACAAAAGATGTGACGACGCGCCAGTTGCTACTCGCCGAGGCCGCCCGCGCCGCAGGCGAGGCGATTGGCTGAGAGGAAAGCAGGCCCGTCACAAGCGCCAGGACGGTCGCGAGCAACGCGACGCACACCAAACCCGGAAGCCCGGACAAGGTGTGCCCGTCGGCGGAATATACAAAAAACCCGGCGGTGAGCGCGCCCATGCCTGCGCCCAAATGATGCGCAAGATGAGTGCGAGTTTGGTGGGTGCGTAACTGAGCGGGGGAAAGACCCCGGGGCACCAGTCTGGCGAGGGCCAGATGACGGGCGGAACTCACCGCGAGAAAAAGACCGATCAGGCAGACCGCCAACGTGGCAGGAAGCGGACCGCGCAGAGCGAGAAGAGCGCAGAGCACGATCGCGGCACAGGCCAGGACCACGCCATAGACCAAGCCGGGCGCGAGCCTTTGACTCAGCCGGTTAATCGCCGGCGGGGCGGTTAATCCCAGCAAGGCACCGATCAGCAAACCGGCTGAAATATGCCATTCCGTTTGCCCGGCGTTGAACACCAGAAATCCCGACAAAACGGTGAGCAGGGCACCGCTCACAAAGGCCAGCGCGGTCGTGGCAGCGAGCGCAAGCGGCGCAGGCTCTTTAACTGACTCGTCAGCGACTGAGCTGCTATTCAAGGCCGCTCTCTCGTCACCGGAAGGGGCGATGAGAACCAGAACCGCCAGTCCCGTAACAATAGGAATAAAGTCGGCCCGCCAGTCGAACGCGGTGGCGGCCAGCACGCACAAAGGCATGCCGAAAGCGACGATTCGTGCCGCCGTGCGGAATGCGCGAACGCTGGCGGAGGCAGGTAAAATGCGGTGCAAGGCAACGTAAACGAATCCGGAAAACAGACCGCCCACGACACGCGCACAAAAAAAGGAAACGTAACCGGTCGTGAATAAAGTTGGCGCGAGGGCCGCCAAAGCAATCGCAGCCAGCGTGCGTGTCGAGGTGGGCAGACGAGGCCTGCGCAGGGCGAACAATCCGCCTATCACGGTCGCCAACGGGAACGCCGCGACCAGGGCGGCAACGCCGGCAAGGCCGGGATGCCAGAGCCGGGTCTGCTGCGGACCGAGCGGGAAAACGACCATCAGCGCGAGGCCCAGCAAGCCGAGAAGAGCACCGGCCGCCGCAGGATTATCCTGATCCAAGCGGAAGCCGGTTGAGAAACGAGAGCGGAGAGTTTGGGACGCGTTGGCAGGCACTCACGACCGTATCAGCACGAAGCAGGCCTGTGGCCTCCGCGAGCGGATGCGATTAATTCACGGTTTCCATGAGCACGAAGACCGTGCCGCACCACCCATCAAAGCTGAACCGGAAGGCCGATCTCGATAATCTGCGAAGGCATCAACCGGTAGTAGTCTTTCACCGGGGAAGCGTTGCGACTGAGGAAGGCGTAGAGCTTCTTCTGCCACTCGAACATCCGTGCGGTGCCGCCGGTGATGATCATCTCCCGGTTAAAATAGAAAGTGGTCGAGGCGAGGTTGAGCGCGACCCCGCCGTCACGGATACGCTCCAGCAACACCGCCACGTCCGGCGACTCCATATAACCGTAGCGACCAACGGCGCGCCAAACTCCTTCGCCCATGTCCTCCAGCGTGAGTTTTTCCACATCGGGAACCGACGGGACTTCTTCGGTCAGAATAGTAAGCAGCACCGTCGTTTTTTGCAGGCACTTGTTGGCCTTGAGGTGGTGCAGCAAGGCGAGCGGAGTGCCCCTGGGCGTGGCCACCATGAAAACCGCGCTGCCGGAAACACGGGTGATGTTCTTGCTCTTGGCGATCTGAGAGAGCTCGAGCTCGGTCACGGCATTGCCGTAAACCTTTTCCTGAATTTCGTTACGCCCGCTTTTCCAAGCGTGCATGATGGC
>JBEGTN010000202.1:0-7804 GCA_041179405.1 Verrucomicrobiota bacterium | reverse complement strand
GGGCGGTGTGCTCGTTGGTTTCCTTGCCCCAGTTGTGCCAGCCTTCGGCGCGGATGTTGCCCTGAATGTCGCAGCGCAGAAACGCGGTCGCGGCGAAGGGACGCCAGGGGCGGCCGAGATACACGCCCTTCACCACCTCGGGGCCGGTGGTGATCCGGCAGTCGAGGAACACGTAGCCGTAGGGCGTGGTTTCGGGGGTGCTGGCGGCGGTGAGGTAGCCGTCGGCCTTGCCGTGAATGTGGCAGTGATCGAAGACGGCGGTGCCGGCGGCGTAGATGAAGTCCACGTGACCCTCGATGTAGCAGTCGGCGAAATACTGGCGCGCGCCGCCGGGGCCTTTGGGCGCGTCGGCGCGCAGCGTATCCTGCCAGCCGATGAATCGGCAGCCGCGGAGGGTGGCGCGGTCGCCGGTCACGTAGAAGGCCAGGGCCTGCACCTTGTCCTCACGGGTGGTGGTGTTTTCAAAGGTGAGGTTCGCGGCGGTGAAGTCGCGGGCGAGCACGAGGACGGTCGAGCTTTCGGCGGCGCTCAACAACTTGCCCGCCACGCCGCCGGGGGCGGGGGTTTTGATGTTGGTGTCCATCGTGATGATGGTCGCGGCGGTGTCGGCGGGTTCGCCGAGGAGCTGGATGAAGGGTTTTCCCTCGGGGACGACGACGTGCTCCTTGTAGGTGCCGGATTTGACGAGGATGCGGTGGGGCTTGGCGGCGGTGGCGGTGGCGGGCGCGGCGTCGATGGCGGCCTGCACGGTGAGGTGGGTGCCGGAGCCGTCGAAGGCGACGACGGCATCGTATTTGGTCTCAGTGGCGACGGGCTTGGCGTTGCGGGGAGCGGAGAGGATGACAGGGGCGAGCGCGGGGACGGCGCGGCGCAGCTCGTCGGCGACGAGCGCGCCGAACATCACGTAGCCTTCGACGTTGAGGTGGGTGCCGTCGTAGGTGCCGCCTTCTTTCTTGGGGCTGAAGGCGAGGCAGCCGTCCTTGCCCAGCTTTTCGCAGAGGGCGAGGCTGCGATCATGCAGCTCGACGAGGGGGACATTTTTCTCGCGGGCGATGGCGCGCACGATCTCGGCGCGATTTTGCAGGCTGGAGGTGATCTTGTGCGGATTGGCGGGGTCCTTGAACTGGCGGCGCACGAGGGAGGTCACGAGCACGGGGATGGCGCCGGCGGCGCGGGTCTCGACGACGTAGCGCTCCATGTATGCGCGATACTCCACCTCGGTGGTGGAGCGGCCGGGCTTGCCGGGCTCGTCGTTGTGGCCGAACTGGATCAGGTAATAGTCGCCCTTGAGCGCGAGGGCCTTTTCCCACGAGCCCTCGACGATGAAGCTCATGGAGCTGCGGCCGCCGCGCGAGGTGTTGGTCAAGGTAACGCCGTCGGCGAGGAACTGTTTAAAGCCGAGGCCCCAGCCGGCGTTGTCGGTGACGGTGGAGTCGCCCACGAGCACGATGTGGACGGGCTTGGCGGCAAGACGGGGTAAAAGCGGAGCCGCAAATGCGAGCAACCACAGGACACAGGCGGAAAGGCGAAACATGGGAGGGAGGGAGGTTAAGGGTGAATAAGCGGGTCAATGGTCTGGAGGGTGCCGTCCGGCAGGTGGTGAAGCTCGGTGACCTTCACGTTGCGCAGGTTGCTTTGGCCGGAGAGCTGGCTGTCGTGGTAAAACAAATACCACTTGCCCTTGAATTTCACGACGGACTGGTGGGTGGTCCAGCCCTGGACGGGTTTCAGCAACACGCCGCGATAGGTGAAGGGGCCGTAGGGCGACTGGCCGGTGGCGTAGCAAATCAGGTGGGTGGTGCCGGTCGAGTAGGTGAAGTAGTAGGTGCCCTCGTGTTTGTGAATCCAGCAGCTCTCAAAAAAGCGGCGGGACTCGTCGCCGCCGGTGAGCGGTTTGCCGGCGGGGTCGAGGAGCTGGATCTCGCGGGCGGGCTCAGCCAGGGCGAGCAGGTCGGGTCGCAGGCGGGCGACACGCGGGGCGGCCTCGGGCTCGTCGCCCTGGGGAACGGTGGCGGCGGGCGTGTAGGTGTTGCCCGGCCAGCGTTGCAACTGACCGCCGGCGAGGCCGCCGAAGTAGAGGTAAAACGCGCCGTCGTCGTCACCGTAAACCGCCGGATCAATGCTGAACGCGCCGTCGAGGGGGCTGGCCTCGGGCGTAAAGGGACCGGCGGGCGAAGCGCTGGTGGCGACGCCGATGCGGAAGATGTCGGATTTGTCGCGGGCGGGGAAAAAGAGGTAGTAGCGGCCGTTCGCGTGCGCGGCGTCGGGGGCCCAGAGCTGGCGGCCGGCCCAGGGCACGTCCTCGAGTTTCAAGGCCACACCGTGGTCCTTCACCGGGCCGCCGACCGCGCCCAGGGAGAGGATGTGGTAATCGCGCATGGCATAGTGATTGCCATCAGTCCGGTCGGTGATGCCGGCGTCGATGTCATGCGACGGATAAATGTAGAGCCTGCCCGCAAACGCATGGGCCGCCGGATCGGCGGTGTAGATATGGCTGACCAGCGGCTCGGAGAGGGATTTTGAGGACGGCGCGGAGGTGGCGGGAAGGGGCGCGGTTTGGCAGCCGGAGAGACCGGCGAGGACGGCCAGAAGGACGAGGCCTGCGAGGGGAAAGGGCTTCATCAGCGCGGAGTGGATTAACGGGCCAGCTCGAGCCGGGAGTTGGTCACGGCCTTGGTTTGGATTGGCTCGCCTGAGGCCTGGTGGATGCGGACACCATCAAAGTTGATGTTATCGCAATAGGCGAGGTCGGCACCGTTCTTGGCTGCTATGGAAACGTTGCGCAGGGTGATGTTGCGCAGGGGCATCTCGGGCAGGCCGCGCATGGTGATGGAGCCATCGCAGTCGCGGGCGAGGACGTCCTCGATGAGGATGTTGCGGAACGTGGGCGTGCCCTCGTTGGGTTCGGGGACGGCCTCGGCGGGCTTGCCGTTCGAGGCGTAGAGGAAGTTGAAGTCGATGGCGCTGTCGGCGATGTCGGTCATGCGGATGCCTTGGATGTGGATGTTCTCGACCACGCCGCCACGACCGCGAGCGGTCTTGAAGCGCAGGCCGAGGTCGGTGCCGATGAAGGTGCAGTTGCGCACGAGGACGTTGCGCACGCCGCCGGACATCTCGCTGCCGATGGTGAAGCCGCCGTGGGCCTCATAGACCACGCAGTCCTCGATGAGCACGTCCTCGGTGGGCACGCCGATGCGGCGGCCGGATGCGTTCATGCCGGACTTGATGCAGAGGCCGTCGTCGCCGGTGTTGATGATGCAGCCCCGCACGTGGACGCGGCGGCAGGAGTCGATGTCCATGGCGTCGGAGTTTTGCGCCCAGTGTTCGTTGAAAATTTTCACGTCGCGCAGGGTGACATCCTCGCAGAGCCAGGGGTGGAGGGTCCAGTTGGGCGCGTTGCGGAAGATGACGCCCTCGATGAGGACGCGGCGGCAATCGAGCAGGCGGAGCAGGCGCGGACGCAGGAAAATCTGGTGAGGCGCGTAGTCGGCGGGGTTGATCGAGCCTTGTTTTTCGAGGGCTTCGACGGCCTTGGCGCCGTCCATGGCGACCTGGCTGGGCCACCACTCGACGCCCTTGGCGTTGAGCACGCCGCCGGAGGCGACGAGAGTTTTCCAGAAAGCCTCGGTGACCTTGGCTTTTTTAACCAGACGCCAGGCGTCGCCGCCGCCGTCGATCACGCCCGAGCCGGTGATGGCGACATCCTCCAGCTTCTCGCCGAAGAGGGGCGAGGTGGAGTGGACCATCTTCTCGCCGCGCGCGTCGAAAACGCGGACCGGGTAGAGCGTGGTGTCGCGGGAGAACTGGATGAGCGCGCCGGCATCGACCTGGAGACGGACGCGGCTGCGCAGCTCGATCGGGCCGGTCAGCCAGATGCCGGGCGGCACGACGAGGGTGCCGCCGCCTTTTTCGGAAAGAGCGGCGAGGGCGCGGGCGAAGGCGACGGTGTTGAGCGTCTCGCCGTCGGGTTTGCCGCCGAAGTCGGCGAGGCTGACGCGGGCGGCGGGGATAACCGGCGCGGCCGGAGCGACGGGGACGACGGGCGCGGTGGTGGCGGCACGAGCCGGAACGACGGCTAGGCCTAACAAGATGGCGGCGCAGAGCGCGCGGAGCGAATAGGGAAGCGGGGAACGTAACATGGTAAACGGAGCGGAGTTCGCGGACAGGGTTCGAGAAGACGCCAGCAGGCGGATTCGCCCTGTGCAAGCAAGGGGATGGCCTGAACTCATCGTTGCGCAGGCGAGGCGTCGTATCCAATCCACTTTCCCCCGGTCAATCGATCCGCACGACGACCTTCCCCCTGGCCCGGCCTTTTTCGAGATAAGCCAGGGCCTCCTTCGCCTGGTCGAAGGGGAACACCTGGTCGATCACCGGACGGATGCGCCCGGACTGAAGCAGCGCGCCGATTTCAGCGAGCTGTGCGCCGTCGGGACGCACAAACAGGAACGAATACTCGGCGCCTCGTTTTTTGGCCCGGCGAATGAGGCCGCCGCTCAGCAGTCCGAACACGAACACCAGGAAACGGTTCATCCCTCGGGCGCGACCAAACGCGGCGTCGGGTGGCCCGACCAACGAAACGACCCGGCTTCCACGCTTCAGAATCCGGAGGGATTTTTTGATCGAATCGCCCTGGAGGGTGCCGAGGACGGCATCGTAATCCCGCAGGACTTTTTCGAAGTCCTGTTGCTTGTAATCGATCACCTCGTCGGCCCCGAGGCTGCGGACCAGATCCACATTTCCCGTGCTGGTGGTCGTCCCGACTTTGGCACCGAGGTGTTTCGCCAGCTGGATCGCGAACGTGCCGATGCCGCCGGAGCCGGCGGGAATGAACACCTTTTGGCCGGACGTGACTCGGGCGCGTTCCTTGAGCGCTTGCCAAGCGGTCAGCCCGACCAACGGGATCGAGGCCGCTTGCACAAAGTCGAGCCGCGCCGGTTTGAGCGCGGCGGCGGTCTCGGGCACGACCGCGAACTCGGCGAGCGCGCCCTTGCCCAGATCGAAGATGCAGGCGAACACGTCGTCTCCCGGCCGGAAGCGCGTCACACGATCCCCTACCGCCACCACGACGCCCGCCAGATCGCTGCCCAGCGTGGCCGGCAGCTGAAGACGAAGGACGACTTTGAAGGCACCGGTGGGGATCTTGTTGTCGATCGGGTTGAGGCCGACCGCGCTGACGCGAACCAGAATTTCGTCGGGGCCGGGGACCGGGCGCGGGAGGTCGGTGAACGCGATCGGATCGCGTCCGCCATAGTGTTTTAAGACGAGTGCTTTCATAAATGACTTCGGGTTTCCCTCCGCTCAGGCCGACATGATCCGCGCGAAAACGGCCTGGTGCAACCAGCGCGGCGTCGCCCAGATGAAGAGGGCGGTGGCTTTGTTGGGCAGGCCGGGCACGACGCTCATCCGCCCCGCCTCCAACGCGCGGATGCCCGCGCGCACCACGGGAGCCGGCTGCATCATCAATAGCTTCAGGCCAGCCGTGACCGTTTGTTTCGCCGCCGTGGCGAAGCCGGTGTCCGACATGCCGGGGCAAAGCGAGGTGACGATGATGCCATCGCGTTTAAACTCGCGATGCAGGGCATCTCCGAGGCGCAACACGTAGGCCTTGGCCGCCGAATACACGGCAAAGTTCACCACGCCCTGGTAGGCCAGCAAGCTGGCGACCAACAGGATTTTTCCCCGTTTTCGCGCCCGCATGTCCTGGCCAAAAAGGTGGGTGACCGCAGTCAGGCTCGCGATGTCGAGCTGCACCATCGTCAACGCGGCATCGAGTGGGCTGTCGAGAAACGGCCCCTGCAGTCCGTGGCCGGCGTTGTTGATCAAGATGTCGATCTCGACTCCGCGCTGGCGGAGTCGGCCATGCAGCTCACGGACCGCCGAGATGTCGGACAGGTCCACCTGCTCCACGATGATCTCGACACCGAACCTCTGATACAACGTCTCGGCGATAGTCCGCAGCCGGTCGAGCCGGCGTGCCACCAGGACGAGGGGATGGCCTCGCTCGGCATATTGGCGGGCGAACTCCTCGCCAAAGCCGCTCGATGCGCCCGTGATGAGAACCCACGATTTGCCGGTGCTTGTCACAGGGCGTTCAGTTTTGGGGAAAATCCGAACCTTGGGCGGACGCGGTGCAAGCAGCCGGGCTCTTACCCGAAACTTTTTGCGCGACGCCCACCGCGAGGAAGACCGCCCCCACGACCAGCGCGGAGAGCGAGAGGGCGAGACCGGTAGCCTGTGCGTTTCCAGGAGCGATGCCGAAACTCGCCGGAAACGCCGTGAGCGCGCCGCCACTGGCGAGCCCGAGGAAGGCGACAAATGCGCCGATGCAGAGCGCCTTATTGAGGTGTGCGGCGCATTTTTCAGAACGGTGGTGGAGGCAGGATGTTTTCATGTTTTTTTGGGTTGGAATTGAACTGAGCAAAGTTATTTAGTCTGCCGACTAGTTGGTAGTTTATTGGGGGAAAATTAAGCCAAGAGACGCAGCACGGCTGCGGTCAGCTTTTTAAGGGGAGCGACATCGTTGCGAATACGCGCTAGCCCCAACGCGCCCTCGACGAGCATAAGGATCTCCTCGGCGCGGGTCTCGGGATCGCAGGCGGAGATGGCGCCCTGGGCGATGCCGTCGCGGATGGCGGAAGCGAAGTAGCGGGCGGTGAGACTCAGGCAGGCGTCGATTTTTTCCCGAAGCAGCGGCTCCTGAGTTCCGATCTCGTTGCCCAGCGCATACAGGGGGCAGCCCAAGACAGTTCCTTCAATGGCAAGCAGTTGACTCTGAAACGCGATAAGGCTTTCGATGTAGGAGCGGAAACGATCCAGCGGCTCGCGAGAAGCCGAAAAGACCTGATCGTAATGCGCGATGAACAGCTCCCGGTATTGATCCAGGCCGGCCTCGGTGAGGGCCTGCTTGGAATCGAAGTGGTGGTAAAAACTACCCTTCTTGATGCCGCAGGCTTCGCAGATCAAATCCACACTCGTGCCGTAATAGCTGCGCTGCCAAAACAGCTTGGACGCGGTTTCGATCAGACGGGATTTGGTATCGGCTTGGCGGGGCATGAGACGAGTTGACGTCTCGGACGATGCCGAAACCTACCAATCAGTCAAGTTTTATTTTTCGGAGTAACTAACTCTTTACGGATATGCCAATTGAGGCTCTCGCCGGCTGGCAAGTTTAGAGATTCCAGGTATATGACTCCCCGAGTTTCATCGGGTGCATCGCAAGAGAGTTGGCGTAACGGAAAAAGACCGGGTTGCCGAGAAGCGAGCGGGCGGTGGCGGAGACGAGCTTGCCGTCCTTCCAGGCGAGATCGACTTCGAAACCGCCGCGGGCTCGGAGGCCTTTCACGCTTCCGGTCGGCCAGGCGGCGGGCAGCGCGGGCAGGAGATCGAGGTGGCCGTCGCGGTGCGACTGAAGCAGCATCTCGGCGATGCCGGAGGTGGCGCCAAAGTTGCCGTCGATCTGAAAAGGCGGGTGGGCGTCAAAGAGGTTTGGATACGCGCCGCCGCCCTGCGAGCCGCCCTTGGGCGGGGTGAGGAGAAAGACGAGGACTTGGTGGGCTTTTTCGCCGTCGAGGGCGCGGGCCCAGAGGTTAAGCCGCCAGCCCATGCCCCAGCCGGTGCTTTGCAGGCCGCGACCAAGGAGGGATTTTTTCGCGGCGGCGAAGAGGTCCGGTGTCTCGGGGGTTATCTGCGCCGAGGGAAAGAGCGGATAGAGATGGGAGGTGTGGCGGTGGCCGTCCTTCTCCTTGTCGCGGTCATCCAGCCATTCCTGGAGCTGGCCGTATTTGCCGATTTGATACGGGGCGAG
>JBEGTN010000201.1:0-4276 GCA_041179405.1 Verrucomicrobiota bacterium | reverse complement strand
GAACGCGCTGACTTCGTGCATCCCTCGCAACGCCGCATCGACCCTGATGCACCGGACGAGCGCACCAAGCCCATCGCCTTTAAACCCACTGCACGTGAAGTGGAACCCAAGGCGGAAGCGGTCGCCCCCGCCCCCATCGTCCTGCCCAAGAAAACCATCGCTATGCCGTCGGGCGCAAAACCACCCACCGCCCCCGCGCACGCCGATGAAGACTCCCGCGCCACCACGGCCCCTCCTTTTATGGCTCCGGATGGCAGCGCAGAACCCATGCTTAAGTTGAAGCGCAAGTCACCTCCGGCCACCCCATCAGCGGGTGCGCCGGAAGGGCAGCAAACGCCTCCGCCTCAAACTTGAACGAGTTTAGGGTAATAAAAAGCCCCGGCCAAAAATGGCCGGGGCTTTTTGCTGATAAGGGAGCTGAGACTTACGCCACGCGCTCGACCACCAGAGGCGGAGGCGTGGGGCGCTTCGGCGCCAAACGGTAGGCGTCCTTGAAGTAGTTGAGCGCCTGCTCGAGTTTCGCCTCGTCGTTGTAGTGGATCATCATCAACGGCTCGCCCTGCTTGACCTGGGTGCCCACCTTCTTGATCTCCGAAACGCCGACGGCGTAGTCGATCTTGTCGCCCGCCTTCTCTTTACCGGCACCAAGGAGATGCACGCCGCGCGCGATCATCGCCGCATTGATGGTGTGGACATAGCCGCGCTTGGGGGCGGGAAGCTTGCGGATGTATTTCGCCTTGGGGAATTTCTCGGGATCGTCGATGTAGGACGGATCGCCGCCTTGGGCCTTGACGAGCTCCTTGAGCTTTTCGAGCGCGGTGCCATCGGTGAGGTGGCGCTCGACGGTCTGCTTGGCCGAGAGGGTCGAGCCCGCCACGCCGGCGAGGCGCACGATCTCCATGCCGAGCTTGAGCACTAGCTCCTTCATGTCCTCGGGACCCTCGCCCTTGAGCAGCTTGATGGCTTCTTTAAGTTCGAGCGAGGTGCCGACGGTGTCGCCGAGCGGCTGGTTCATGTCGGTCACGAGCGCGACGCAGCGGCGCTTGAGCGAACGGCCGACGCGGGTCATGGCGCGGGCGAGTTGCTTGGCCTGCTCGAGGTCCTTGATAAACGAGCCGTTGCCCCACTTCACGTCGATCACGAGGCCTTCAGAACCTTCGGCGAGCTTCTTGGAGAGAACGCTTCCGGTGATGAGCGGCAGGCTGGGGATAGTGCCGGTCTCTTTGCGGATTTCGAGGAACTTGGCGTCGGCGGGTGCGAGGTCGGGGGTTTGCGAGATGATCGCGCCGTTGATCTTGGCGAGCTGGTGGGTGAATTGGTCCACCGTGAGGTGGGTTTTCAGTCCCGGGACCGAAGAAAGTTTCTCCAAAGTGCCGATCACGTAATCATGCTCGGGGCTGCACATCATGGGCACCACGACACCGGCCGCCATGGCGAGGGGAACCAGCACGAGGGAGGTTTTGTCGCCCACGCCGCCCGTCGAATATTTGTCGATCTTGGGTTTGGCGATGTGAGAAAGGTCGATCACTTCGCCGGAAAGCATCATCTCCTCGGTCAAAATGGCGGTCTCCTGGGCCGACATTTGCTGAAAGTAGATCGCCATCAACAAGGCCGACAGCTGATGGTGCGGCATCTCGCCGTCCAAGGTGCTGTCGATAATGTAACGGATTTCTTCTTGGGTAAACTCCTGACCATCACGTTTTTTCTCGATCAGGGCAGTGAACGAGGGCTTGATGAAACGGCGTTGCGGAATGTTACGTTTAGACATGTGTATAAAAAAGTGCTGGGCCCGGTGAGCGGGTCAGAAGCGGTCTAGCAAGCACATTTTCGCTGCAAAAGTCGAGCCAATTACTAGGTAATTCACCACTTGGCTTCGGCGCCACTCGCGACAAATCCACGCTTGCGAGCGCTGCCCGCCGGACCGTTGAGTGAGGGGATGTCCGCTTGTTTCCATTTCGCCGCCGCCCTCGATCAGGGTCTGAAAACCGCCGCCTCGGCCGCCGGTTTCGACCTCGCGCTCTTCGCCCCTGACGTCCGCGTCGCCGCCGCCCAGCACGGTGATTTTCAGGCCAACGGCATCCTCGCCTACGCAAAACAGACCAAGCAAAACCCCCGCGCCGCCGCCCAAGCCCTCGTGGCAGCCCTGCCCGCTGAAATACTCTCGATCACCAAAGTCGAGATCGCCGGTCCCGGTTTCCTCAATTTCACCCTCCTGCCCGCCGCCCTCGAAACCTGGCTCGCCGCCTTCCCCACCGAATCAGCCCTGCGCGCCGCCGCCGCCGGCACCCTCGCCGCCCAGACCTGGGTCGTGGACTACAGCTCGCCCAACACCGCCAAACAGATGCACGTCGGCCACCTGCGCTCCGCCGTCATCGGCGAGGCCGTCGCCCGCATCGTCGCCTTCGCCGGCGCCCGCGTCGTGCGCGATAACCACATCGGCGACTGGGGCACCTCCTTCGGCAAAATCATCTGGGCCTACAAACACGCCCTCGCCACCGACCGCACCGCCCTCGAAGCCGCGCTTGCCGCCACACCACTTGAAGAGTTCGAGCGTCTCTACAAGATAGGTAACACCACCGCAGATGCCGACCCCGCCGTGCTGGACGCCTCCCGCGCCGAGCTCGTGAAACTCCAGTCCGGCGACCCCGAGAACATCGCCATCTGGCACCACATCGGCGAGGTCTCGGTCAAGGCTTTCCAGAAAATCTACGACCTCCTCGGCATCCGTTTCGACGAGACGCTCGGCGAGAGTTTCTACAACGACAAGGTCCCCGCCGTTTACACCGAGATGCTCGCCAGCGGCGTCGCCGAGGAGAGCCAGGGCGCCCTCGTCGTTTTCCACGACGAAAACCCCCGCTACTCGCGCCACGCCGAACGCCCCAATCCCTTCATTATCCGCAAGGCCGACGGCGCCGCCAACTACGCCTCCACCGACCTCGCCACCATTCTCTACCGCCACACCCAGTTCAAGGCCGACGCCGCGCTCTACGTCGTGGACAAACGCCAGGGCGACCACTTCGAGCAGCTCTTCCTCACCGCGCAAAAATGGTTCGCCGCCACCGGCCGCAAACTCCCGCGCCTCGAGCACCTCGGCTTCGGCACCGTGCTCGGCGAGGACGGCCGCCCGCTCAAGACCCGCAACGGCGAAAACATCAAGCTCAAGGATCTCCTCCAGGAAGCCACCGACCGCGCCCGCCGCCTCGTAGACGAACGCAGCGCCGACATCCCCGAGACCGAGCGCGCCACCATCGCCGAGATCGTCGGCGTCGGCTCCGTCCAATACGCCGACCTCTCCCAAAACCGCTCCAGCGACTACACCTTCGCGTGGGACAAGATGATCTCCCTCGAGGGCAACACCGCCGCCTACCTGCTCTACGCCGTCGCCCGCCTCCACTCCCTTTTCCGCAAACTCGACGCCCGCCCAGGCGACCCCGCCGTCGAGGCCGCCGCATCCCCGCTCGACACCGCCGCCGAACTCGCGTTGGCCCGCAAACTCATCCAGTTCGCCGACGCCCAGCAGCAGACGGTCGCCACCCTGCGCCCCCACTTCCTCTGCCTCTACCTTTACGAACTGGCAGGGACTTTCAGCGCCTTCTACACCGCCGACAAAGTCGCGGTGGACGACCCCGCCGTGCGCGCCCGCCGCCTTCGCCTCTGCGCTCGCACCCTCCTGATTTTGGAAACCGGCCTGCATCTCCTCGGTCTGCGCACGCTCTCACGCATGTGAGTCTATCGGACCTCAACCGGTCCGCCCGCAGATTCACCCTTGCCCGCCATCTCGCTCTCCCGCACTTTTACGCAACCCAATTTCGCCGCATGTCCACCCAGGAATACTACATCCGCAAACCCGAAGAGAACGAAGCCCGCGGCCCCTTCAGTATGGAACAACTCACTTCTCTGGCCGAAAACGGTCAAGTTGATGATTCCTCCCTCTACTATGATGCGGCCAAGGAAGAATGGACTCCGGTGGGCAACGACAAAGCGCTGCATGATGCGCTGTTCCCTGCGAAAAAAAACCTCCGCGTCCGTTCCAAGGAGATCATCCCCACTCTTAATACCGTCAGTGTCGATGACCGCCCCATCACCGTGGGAGACATGCTCGCCGCAGCCGATGGCCGCACCGAGGAAACCAAAGACCACGCCGACCCGGCCATCGCCCAGGCGCGCGCCGCCCAAATTGGGCTATACTCGGCGCTGGCTTGCACCGTCATTTGCGGTGCCGCGTTCACGTTGCCGAACTTGGAACTCGCCCTCAAATTCGACCTCGGGGCCATGC
>JBEGTN010000200.1:0-3481 GCA_041179405.1 Verrucomicrobiota bacterium | reverse complement strand
AAATACAACAAAGGCCCCTCCTCCGCCTCGAAGAGCGCGGCCAACGTCACTCCCGACACGCCGGCAATGGCATGTCCGTCGGCAACCACGCCCGCAGGCGTCGCGGCCTCAACCGACCCGGGGGCGCCAAAGCGCGGGCGAGCAGAGGAATCCATTGGATCTGAAAAAGAGGACAGGCATGACGTTCACCCCATAAGACACCCCACCGCGAAGTTTATTGGAAAATATCCGAAAAAAGTTTCCGCCACCCTGCCAAAGCTCCGTCCGCCGCCCCCCCCCAACGTGACACAGACATTCTTGTCTGTGGTCCGGTCCGACGTGACACAGGCATTCCTGCCTGTGGGTCTGTGGTCCAGTCACTCCGCCTCCGCAACCTCACCCAATCCTACAGGCAAGAATGCCTGTGCCACGCCCAAGCCCCCCACCCGCCCAAAACCCATTCGTCATTCGTCATTCGACATTGGTCATTCGTCATTCTTCCTATCCTCCATGCGCATCGGCCACGCCCTCCGCCCCGACTTCCCCGTCCTCGACCAACAGGTCAACGGCAAGCCCCTCGTCTATCTCGACAACGGCGCCACCTCCCAAAAGCCCCGCGCCGTCATCGACGCCCTCGCCGCCTACTACCTGCACGACAACGCCAACGTCCATCGCGGCCTGCACGCCCTCTCCATGCGCGCCACCGCCGCCTTCGAGCACGCGCGCACCCGCCTCGCCCGCTTCATCAACGCCGCCGACCCCGCCGAGATCGTCTTCACCCGCGGCACCACCGAATCGCTCAACCTCGTCGCCCAGACCTGGGGCACCGCCAACCTCCGCCCCGGCGACGTCATCCTCGCCACCGAGATGGAGCACCACTCCAACCTTGTCCCCTGGCAAATGCTCGCCGCCCGCACCGGCGCCACCCTCCGCTACGTGCCCGTCACCGGCGCCGACGCCGAGCACGGCCTCGACCTCGCTGCTCTCGATCAGTTGCTCACGCCGCAGGTCAAACTCTTCGCCTTCACCCACATCTCGAACACCCTCGGCGTCATCAACCCCGTCGCCGAGCTCTGCCGCCGCGCCCGCGCCGTCGGGGCCGTCACCGTTATCGACGCCGCCCAGTCCATCGGCCACGAGCCCATCGACGTGCAGGCCCTCGGCTGCGATTTCCTCGCCTTCTCGGGTCACAAGATGTGCGGCCCCACCGGCATCGGCGCGCTCTACGGCCGCCGCGCCCTGCTCGACGCCATGCCCCCGCTCGAAGGCGGCGGCGGCATGATCGAGACCGTCGAGTATTCGCACTCCACCTGGAAGCCCGCCCCCGAGCGTTTCGAGGCCGGCACGCCCAACATCGCCGGTGCCATCGGCCTCGCCGCCGCCTGCGATTACCTCGACGCCGTGGGCCGCCCCGCCATCGCCGCGCACGACCACCACCTCGGCGCGCTCGCCCATGCCGCCCTCGCCGAGCTGCCCGGCATCCGCATCCTAGGACCGCGCGTCGGCCAGCCCCGCGCCGGCATGGTGAGTTTCGCCTTCGCCGGAATCCATGCCCACGACGTGATCACGGTGGCCGACCAGCAAGGCGTCGCCCTGCGTGGTGGCCACCACTGCAACATGCCGCTGATGAAAAAACTCGGCCTCCCTAGCACCGCCCGCGCGAGTTTTTACCTCTACAACACCGAGGAAGAAGTCGCCGCCCTCACCGCCGCCCTGCGCAAGGTGCTGAAGTTCTTCGCCTGATCGTCCCCGCCCGCGACCGCGCACAGCTTCCCCGCCTTGATTCCGGACAAACTCGCGGTCGAGTCCCTCGCCATCACCTCCCCTTCCGGTATGGTCGCCGACCCCGACCGCTGACCAGCCAGCGAACGACTTTACGCGACTTACAGCAGAATAGCGCAATAAGTGCAGGATCTTTAATATCGCAACTCACTCTTTATCAATTACAGCATGACTAAAAATTATACTTTATTGAAAATCGAATATTTACATTTTGATTTTCAAGGATAACCTAGAACAGGTGATTGATCGGCCTCAAGCCCTTGCCCGCATCCGCGAATCCTACGAGGTCCACCCCGCCGTCGCCATCGAGGGGCCGCGCCAATGTGGCAAGACCACCCTCGCCCGCACCCTCGCCGCCGACGCGCGCGAGGTCACGTTCTTCGATCTGGAGAGTCCCACCGATCTCCAAAAGCTCGCCAGCCCCGAGCAAACCCTCCGCCCCCTGCGCGGCCTGGTCGTCATCGATGAGGCCCAGCGCCTGCCTGAACTCTTCCCCGTGTTGCGCGTTCTGCTCGACCGGCCCGACACACCCGCCCGCTTTCTCCTTACCGGCAGCGCCTCCCCCGAACTCGTTCGCGGCCTTTCCGAGTCTCTGGCCGGTCGCATCGGCATCATCGACCTCGCCGGCTTCGATCTCGCCGAGGCCGGCGCCGACTCGCTCACCCCGCTCTGGTCGCGTGGCGGTTTCCCCCGCTCCTTCCTCGCATCCAATGATCGCGCATCGCTCTCGTGGCGGCTCGATTTTGTGCGCACCTTTTTGGAGCGCGACCTACCCCAGCTCGGAATCACCGTGCCCGCCGCCACCCTGCGTCGCTTCTGGACCATGATCGCCCACTACCACGGGCAAACGTGGAATTCGGCGGAGTTCGCCCGCGCCCTCGGCACCAGCGAACCGACCGCCCGCCGCTACCTCGATATCCTCGCCGGCGCCTTCATGGTGCGCGTGCTGCCGCCGTGGTTCGAGAACCTCGGCAAGCGCCAGGTCAAAGCCCCCAAAATCTACGTGCGCGACACCGGCCTGCTCCACGCCCTGCACGGCCTCGGCTCGTTCGAGGATTTGCAAGGCCACCCCAAGCTCGGCGCCTCGTGGGAAGGTTTCGTCATCGAACAACTCATCACCCTGCTCGACACCCGCGACACCTACTACTGGGCCACGCACGCCGGTGCCGAACTCGACTTCATGACGATGTGGGCCGGCAAACGCTACGGCTTCGAGGTGAAATACGCGGACGCTCCTGGCACCACCAAGTCCATGCACACCGCTCTCGCCGACCTCGGCCTCGCCCACCTCTGGGTCGTCTATCCCGGCGAAAAACGCTACGACCTCGCCGCCAACATCACCGTCGTCCCCGCCCGCGAAATCCCCTTGCTCGTCTCGCAACTCAAAGCCGGCACCGTCCTGCGGGCGTGACCCGCCCCGCCCCGCTTTTCACGTAGGCTTGAACGTGAGTTCAAGTGCCGACAGCCGCCGCGCCTCACCAGCACCAGCGCGCCCTCATGGCCCCAGCTCCGACATCTCCACCTCGCTTTGCAAAGCCTGCCGCCGGACCATGTAGCGCCCTACCATCAGCTCTACCTTCGCGCACCAAACCATAACCCTAAAACCGGCGATGGAAACCGCGGATTACGCGGATGAACGCGGATATCAGAAAATTACGGAATATCCGTGACTCACCCGCCAGGAGACTTGTCCGGGCGACTGGTTTCTTCTGTATCCTGT
>JBEGTN010000199.1:0-5457 GCA_041179405.1 Verrucomicrobiota bacterium | reverse complement strand
CTAGACCGGCGCGCAAGGAGCGATAGTTGAAGATTTCACCGTTGAAGGCGATCACTGCGCCCGACTCCGTGTCCTTCATCGGCTGCGCCGCCGCGTTGGAGAGGTCCAAAATCGATAAACGGGTATGCACCAGATGCACTCCCCTGCCCGCCCCCGTGTCTGCGCTCCAGCTTCCGTTGCCGTCGGGTCCGCGATGCGACAGGGAGCGCTTCAAACGCTCCGCATCAAATCGCTCTGCTCCAAAATAGCCTGCAATGCCGCACATAATTGATAGTTTTTTTACAAGCCCCAACTATTGGAAGCTAGATATACAAGTGCTTGGACATAGGGGTATGAGGTGTCAAAAGGCCTCACTTACTATACTGTTGGCAAACGAAAAAGCACAAACCGTGCGGCGCCATTTACTCCGTAGGCTTATCGTGGTGATACGGCTCATCATTCGGGCTTTACCCTCGGTTTCACCCTAGTCACAACCCTGCCACCGTGTCCGCTACCACTCGTATCACCGCCGCAGAGCTCTCCCGCGCGCTCGATAACATCGCAGCCGCCATCGCCGAACGCCACCCTGCCGACTCCGCCCGACGCCTCATCCTTCTGGGCATAGCCAACGGAGGCGTTCACGTCGCCACCCGCCTGCAGCTCCTGTTGCGTAAACACTACCCGGAGGGCTCGCGTCCACGCACCGGCATCATCGACATCTCTTTCCACCGCGACGATATCGGCCGCCAGCCCATCCCCAAAGAGTTTACCCCCACCCTCATCCCCATTGATGTTACGGATGCCAACGTCATTCTCGTCGATGATGTCCTTCAATCAGGGCGCACCGTAAAAGCCGCCTTGGATGAACTTTTTGATCACGGTCGCCCCGCAAAAGTCGAGCTCGCCATCCTCGTTGATCGCGGTTCTCGCACCCTTCCGGTAGCCGCCGACTACACCGGTCTCGTCGTCAAAGCCGGCGCCGACGAGAAAGTCACCGTGGTTCTCCACGGCACGGATGCGCGCCACGACTCCATCACCATCTCGCGTCCCCCCGCCAAATCCTGAGCCCTTCCCGTCTCGTCACTTCTGAACAATCCTACCTTCCGACCGATGTCCTGGACCCGCCGCCACCTCCTTACGCTCGAAGAACTCTCCCTCGCCGAGATCGAGCAGATTCATACCACCGCCACCGCCTTTAAGAAAATACTCGGCCGCAGTGTGAAAAAAGTCCCCGCCTTGCGTGGTAAGACGATCGTAAACCTTTTCCTCGAGCCGAGCACCCGCACCCGCATGGCTTTCGACATGGCCGCCAAGCGACTCAGCGCCGATGTCATTTCCTTCGACGCCGCCAGCTCCTCCACCACCAAGGGCGAAACCCTTCGTGACACCGCCGAGAACATAGCCGCCCTCGGTGCCGACATGATTGTCATTCGCCATAGCTGCGCCGGCTCCCCGCTTTATCTCTCCAAGATCCTCGGCATACCTGTAATAAATGCCGGAGACGGCTCGCACGAGCACCCCACCCAGGGCCTCCTCGACACCTTCACCATGAAGGAGCACCTCGGCACGCTGAAAGGTCGTCGCGTGGTGATTCTGGGCGACATCCTTTTCAGCCGCGTCGCACGGTCCAACATTCACGCCCTCGTAAAATTCGGCGCCGACGTCACCCTCTGCGGTCCAGCCACCTTGGTGCCGCGCTCCCTCGAAACTCTGGGTGCGAAAGTATCGCACGACCTTCGTTCCGCCCTGGCAGACGCCGAAGTCGTGATGCTGCTTCGGATACAACACGAACGCCAGACCGCGACCATGTTTCCCAGCCTTGGCGAATACACCTCGATGTTCGGGCTGAACAAAACCCGCGCCAGCTGGCTGCACCCCAAGGCGATCATCATGCACCCCGGACCCATTAATCGGGGTGTCGAGATCGATAGCGATCTCGCCGACGGCGACCGGAGCGTGATCCTCGAACAGGTGACCAACGGCATCGCCGTCCGCATGGCCTGCTTATACCTCTGCGCTGGCGGCAGCCCCGAAGCCGTTACGCCCACCGCCTAACCAACCTCGCACTCATTTCCGATGTCCTTGATCCATCTTACCAACGCCCGCGTCATCGACCCCGCCGCCAAACGCGACGAGGCCTCCGGCGATCTCTTCATTCGCGACGGCGTCTTCATCGCCCGCCCCTCCGCCCTCGCGCTTAAAAAGGCCAAGATCGTCAACGCTGGCGGCCTGGTCGCCGCGCCGGGCTTTGTCGATGTCCACGTCCACTTTCGCGAGCCGGGCCAGACCCACAAGGAGACCATCGAGACCGGCTCCCGCGCCGCCGCTGTCGGCGGGTTTACCACCGTCGTCTGCATGCCCAACACGGCCCCGGTCGCGGACAACACCGGCACCATTCAGCTTATCAAGGACTCCGCCGCCCGTTCTTCCTGTATCCACGTTTACCCCACCGGCTGCATCACCGTCGGCATGAAGGGCCAGGCCCTCGCCCCCATCGGCTCCCTCAAGCGCGCCGGCGTCGTCGCCATCACCGACGACGGCGATTGTGTGCAATCCAACGAGCTGATGCGCCGCGCCTGCGAATACGCCCAGATGTTCGACCTCCCGCTCATGGACCACTGCCAGGACCACTCCATGACTGTCGGCGCCGTCATGAACGAAGGTGCCCTCTCCCTAAAACTCGGCCTCAAAGGCTGGCCCAACGCCGCCGAGGATCTCATCGTGGCGCGCAATTGCATACTTTCCGAATACACCGGCGCGCACATTCACATGCAGCACGTCTCTTCGGGGAACTCGGTCGAGATCCTCCGCCGGGCCAAAGCCCGCGGTCTGCGCGTCACCGGTGAGGCCACGCCCCACCATATTGCGCTCACCGAGCAAGGCGTCGCCACCTACGACACCCATTTCAAGATGAATCCGCCCCTTCGCACCGAGGCGGACCGCCTCGCGATTATCGCCGGCATCAAAGACGGCACCCTCGACATCCTCGCCACCGACCACGCTCCGCACACGCCCGACGAGAAGGATCGCGAATTTGACCTGGCCCCGAACGGCATCCTGGGCCTCGAGACCGCCCTCGCCGTCACGCTCGATATCCTGGTCCGAAAGAACAAGCTCAAGCTCGCTACCTTGGTGGACCTCTGGACGCGTAAACCCGCGAGCCTGTTTAAACTTCCCGCAGGCACACTTGCCGAAGGCGCCGTCGCCGATCTCGTGCTTTTCGATCCGGACGCCGAATGGACTTACGACGCCAAAGCCGGTTTCTCCAAGTCCAGAAACAGTCCCTGGCACGGACAAAAACTTCGCGGCCGGGTGCGCAGCACCTACGTCTCCGGCAAGCTTATCTACCACGCCGGCACTTTCGTCGCCCGCTGATCGAATTGTGCCTGCCGTTTACAGGAATTTTGAGGCGTATATTTTCTCAGGTTTTACCGTGTGAACATAAGGACGTCGCAACATCAACCACGTGCCTAACGTCAATGCCATGCTTAGGCCGACAAACCAGTCACCCCACCGCACATAAAGAGTTTGCACCCCTATAAAGCGCGTGTCGCGAGTCACTTGCACTGAGGCACTTCCACGAAAATATACCGTGCCAGGATCTACGCCGTGTTCTCCCGGCGAGATGTTCACGTCACCGGTTTGATGATTTTTGGTCAACACCGCCCTGATGGCGCCGCACTCGTCGATCCATCCACTCCATCCTGCGTTACCGGCTCTGATCACCGGCCGACGTGTCTCCACTGCGCGAAGCACGGAATGAGCCGCATGTTGATAGGCGGCCGCACCCTCGCCAAACCAACCATTATTTGTATTCACCACAAGGACTTCTGCACCTGCCAGCACGCTTTCTCGCGCCAAGGAAGGGAAAATATCTTCGTAGCAGATGAGCGACCCCACTTGGGTCACGGACGGAGCTCCGTTGATCCCATTCCGGTCTAGCCTCACTTCGATTAAGGAGGCATTATGGCCCTTCGCAAAATCATCCCCCACAGGCACCACCTTTTCCAACCACCCCAAAACAGGGCGTATAGGCACATATTCACCAAATGGCACCAGATGTCGCTTCGTATAATAGCGCGCATCTAAACCATTCTCTGGTGTAACCAGAAAAACACCGTTCACCCAGCTTTCATCTGGAGTATCGACCCTTTCACGACCGATAGAGCCCATCAATAGCGGCACACTGCTCTTGCGGACGAGCGATTCCGTCCATGCTTTCATGCCCGGATCACCAAAGACTGCGAGCGGGGTAGTCGCTTCTGGCCATAGCAACAAATCTGGCCGCATGGCAGCCGCCTTGAGCGTCTCGTCCTCAAGGGTGCGAAGGACAGCGTCCGTCGCACCAATATCCCATTTTAACGACTGAGGTATAGCTGGTTGTATAATCCCTACATTTGCCCATGCGACATGATACCGACCCCGGTTAAAGGTTTCCCGGACGGTGAGTAACAAGCAGCCGAGAAGCAGAACCATTGCTGCGATAAACTCAGGACAACGGGTCCGAGCCGTATTCACAGTCCCTTTGATCAACTTATGCGCGTAAGCGGCAAAAGCGACATTCACCGTAATCAACACAAAGGATACGCCCCATGCCCCGGTATAAGCTGCGGGCTGCAGCACGCTTAAGCGCTGCCATTGCGTTGCGGATAAGGTGAGCCAAGGAAAACCGCCCAACATCCAGCTACGGGTCCACTCAAGCACAATCCAAACCCCGGCCAGTCCTAAAACAGAGCCAACTCTTTGCGTCCAAGGCCGTCCCAGCATGCGCGGCATCGTCCAACGCACCGCCATGAACCAAGCTCCCATCCACGCCCCAATAAACGGACCTAAGAGCAATAAACCGATCCAAGTTACATTTTTTAGCCAACCCAAAGTTAGTGTCCAAGAAATTGCCTGAGCACAGAATATCGTCCATGAATAGATTTTCCAACCAGGCGAAAAATATGCCCAGTAAACCGCAGGCGCGGCAAATAAATAGGCCAGCTCCGGGTAACGTGAAGGAGGCATCATCACCACCGACGCCACCACTGTTGATACCAACACCGCTATTGCGGCGAGATTTTGAGCATAGCGTGCAATAAAACCGACATTTGCTAGTTCATCATGATCTATAGGTAAGGACGACGAATTTGAGGGAGTGTGAGTCATGATTGCGATTCTAACCCGCGAAAGTAAGCATTTGGGACGAATGTAGCCGTTCGTGAAGTATTGCAGACAGCAATCCTGCCCAAGTTGCTTTGTCGCAACATCAACATTACAAAATAACTAAACCCATACAGGTCGGTGAGAAATAATTTGTTGGTGGAGCATGGTGTAAATCATGCTAGACTTGATTATTCCAATGAAATACTTTCCTGCACGGATGAGCGAAAGCCCGCCTTCGGTAACCACGTTTTAATTAAACCGTTTTCATCGACAAGCCCAAGCGTCCAGTAAATTGCATTACGTTAAAAGCCACTCACTGTCGCAGGCATC
>JBEGTN010000198.1:0-2726 GCA_041179405.1 Verrucomicrobiota bacterium | reverse complement strand
CTCATCGACCCCAAGGGCAAGCTCACCATCCTGTGCAGTCACGCCATCGTGCGCACCGAGTTGAGTTTTCACAAAGCCACCGTGCTCGCCCGCATCAAGGCCCTCCCCGGTTGCGGTCACGTCAAAGACCTCATCATCCGCGCCGGATAGGCCACGTGCTCGATTCAGACGTAGGGCGTTCGCTTGCGAATGCCGGGTTTGGGTTGATCGGTGTCCGTTTGCTCCGTCGTAGGGCGCACCTTGTGTGCGACCGGGTTCGGTGCTCGACGCCCGTCCTGCCGGAGCGGTCGTCGGCAAGCGACGACCCTTGTTGCTCCATTCGGAGCCGCCGCTTCGATCACCCCGCCTTCGCCGCCGCCGCCGCGTAGGTCGCGATGATGCCGTCGAAGCTGCCGTTGGAGAAAAACACCACCACGCGGCTTTTCACCGCCAGCGCGCCTTCACTGACCAACGTGGCTTCGCGCAACTTCACCAACACCTCGGCATTCGTCGCCGCCGTCGCCGCGTGAACGCCTTGGGTTTCGAGGTGCTCCACCACGGCTTCGGCATCAAAGCGCTCCGACTCCTTCAATTTGTCCGCCCGGCTCACCGCGCCCAAAAACACTTCGTCGGCCAGCGCCAGCGCGCGCATGAAACCAGCCTGCAAAGTTTTCGTGCGCGCCGTGTTGCTGCGCGGCTCGAACACCGCCGTCAGCAGTGCCCCCGGATAACGATTCGCCAGACTGGTGAGCGTCTCCGCCAGCGCCGTCGGGTGATGCCCGAAATCCTCGATCACCGTCAACTTCGGCGTGGCCACCAGCACTTCCTGCCTGCGCTTCACGCCGCGAAACCGCGCCAGCGGCGCCAGCGAGATCCCCGGCACCGACCCGGCCTCCGGCATCCCGCCCGTCGCCAGCGCCACCGCTGTGGCGGCCATGGCGGCATTACGGGCATTAAAAATCCCCGGCGAGGCCCAGCGGACATCGTCCCACTTTTTACCCGCCCAGGTCAGCGTGAACCGCACGCCACTCGCATCCTCCGAGAAATTCTCGATCCGCACATCGTTCCCCTCTTCGACTCCCACGCGCACTACACGGGTCCAGGCCAGCGATCCGAGCGCGCGCAGGTTATCGTCGTCACCGTTGAGCACGATCCAGCCCTTGCGCGGGACGATGCGCGTGAGATGTGAAAAAGTCCGCTGCACGTCGGCGAGATCGCGGAAGATGTCCGCGTGGTCGAACTCGAGATTGTTCAACACCGCCACGTGCGGAGCGTAGTGGATGAATTTCGAGCGCTTGTCGAAAAACGCGCTGTCATACTCGTCGCCCTCGATCACGAAGGGGTCGCCCGCCGTGCCGAGGTGGTTTCCCACCGGCGGATCGAGCGGCACGCCGCCGATCAGGAATCCGGGGTCACGTCCGTTCTCACGCAGCAAAAACGCCGCCAGCGCGGTGGTGGTCGTCTTCCCGTGCGTGCCGCAGACGACGATGTTTTTGCGGGTCTTGAGCACGGTGTCGTGCAACAGCGCCGGCAGTGAAGTGTAAGCGAGCGCACGGGTATCGAGCAGCCACTCCACCTCGGGGTTGCCACGCGACATGGCGTTGCCGATCACGACGAGATCAGGCGCCAGCCGTTCCAGGCGCACCGGATCATAGCCTTCGTGCAGGGAGATGCCCGCCTCCGCCAGCACCGTGCTCATGGGCGGATAGACTCCCGTGTCGGCCCCGATCACCTCATGCCCGGCTGCCCGCGCCAGCAGCGCCGCATTCCCCATCGCCGTGCCGCAGATTCCCATGAAATAGATTTTCATTTTTAGAAAACCTAGGGCGCAAGGTCTCGCCGCGCCCACAGGAAAATGACCTCGCGCGCATTTTTTTGCGCCGCGCCGCGCCGCGACATGACGCTTGCCCGCGCCCCCGCCGCCGCGCTTTGCTCGTCCCTTTCACTCGCCATGTGCCAAATTCCCTCCTCCACGCCCCGCCCGCATTCCTCCGTCGTCGTTGACGGCAACGACCGCGCCCCCGCCCGCTCCATGCTGCGCGCCGTCGGCTTTACCGATGAGGATTTCAAAAAACCCCAGATCGCCGTCGCCTCGTCCGCCAGCAACATGACGCCTTGCAACGTCCACTTGGGCGACCTCAGCGAGCACGCGCAGAAGGGCATCGATGCCGCCGGCGGCAAGGCCGTTTACTTCAACACCATCACCGTCACCGATGGCATCAGCATGGGCACGCAGGGCATGCGTTACTCCCTCGTCTCCCGCGACGTGATCGCCGACTCCATCGAGACCGCCGTCGCCGCCGAGGGTTTCGACGGCCTCGTCGCCATCGGCGGCTGCGATAAAAACATGCCCGGTTGCATGATGGCCATCGCCCGCCTCAACCGCCCCGCCGTCTTCATCTATGGCGGGAGCATCCTCCCCGGTTTCGCCGCCAGCGACTGCGACCACAAAAAACCCCTCGACATCGTCTCCGTCTTCGAGGCCGTCGGCAAACACGCCAAGGGAGAGCTCACCGACGCCGGCCTGCGCGACGTCGAGGCCACCGCCATCCCAGGCCCCGGCTCCTGCGGCGGCATGTATACCGCCAATACCATGGCCACCGCCATCGAGGCCCTCGGCATGAGCCTGCCCAACAGCAGCGCCCAGCTCGCCGTCGGCAAAGAGAAACGCGAAGACTGCGAGCGCGCCGGCGCCGCCGTCATGGCCATGCTCAAAAAGGGCATCAAGCCCCGCGATATTCTCACCC
>JBEGTN010000197.1:0-2892 GCA_041179405.1 Verrucomicrobiota bacterium | reverse complement strand
GAGGTGAGCGTAAACGGCTGAAGGCGGTGTATTTCGTCAGTTATTTCTCCAATCCGTCCGGACGAACCCTGACCACCGAGGAGAAGCGGGGACTCGCCTCCACCTTGCGCGAGACGGGTTGCGTGGTGCCCGTGATCGAGGACGCCGCGTATCGGGAGCTTGGCTTCGATCCGGCCTCGTCGAGCTCCGTCCCCGGCATCCTGGGCGACCAGGCCTGGGACGGATTTCCACTGCTCTACACGGGCACCCTGACCAAGCCCTTCGCCACCGGTCTCAAGGTTGGCTACGGAGTCTGCCCGGACACCCGCTGGCGCTCCGCGATGCTGCATGTGAAAGGTCATCACGACTTCGGCACCGGAAATTTTGCCCAGGCCATTTTGGAGCATGCCCTTTTAACCGGCGCGCTCGAAAAACAGCTCGGAGTGCTGCGCCGGGTCTATTCACAGAAGCGCGATGCCTTGCACGCCACACTCATCTCGGCCGGATTGACGGATCTGGGCTGGAGCTGGCAGCTGCCACAAGGAGGGCTTTACCTCTGGCTGAAAGGCCCCGCCGGACTGGACACCAGTTTCGACTCTCCCTTCTGTCGCGCATGTCTGGCCGAGGGTGTGCTCTACGTGCCGGGCGAACTATGCTTCGGCGACAACGCGCCGGGCAATACCGTCAGGCTCAGCTATGGAGTCCTCTCACCCGAGGCCCTGGCGGAAGCGGGCGCGCGCTTCGTCCGCGCGGCCCGCAAGATCCAAACCTGAAAAGACCCGACCCGGCCAGACACCGGGCAACGTCATTTCTTTTTGTAAACAGTCGCGGGATCGAAAAGACGTTCCGCCGTGTAGGCCAACGTGAAGCCGGTGCCTGCGGCGGCCGCGTCGAGATCGGATAGCTGGCGATAAAAACAGCTCTTGTATCCATTGTGACACGACGCATTGGCCGAGCCCGATTGCTCGACCTTGATCAGAACGACATCCTGATCGCAGTCGGTGTAGAGCTCTTTGACCCACTGGACGTTGCCGGACTCCTCGCCCTTGACCCAGAGCTTGTTGCGGGAGCGGCTCCAGTAGGTCGCCTTTTTGGATTTAAGGGTATGAGCGAGAGATTCGGCGTTCATGAACGCGAACATCAGCACCTGGCCGGTGGCGATGTCCTGCGTGATGCAGGGGATCAGCCCGTCGGGGCCGAATTTAGGCTGAAGCGTGGTGCCAAGTTCGATCTCGGCGAGAGTGGTGCGGGAGGGAAAGGACATGAGCGGAATGTAACGAAATTTAAATTGAGAACGACGAGGGCCGGAAACGGAGCCTGCGGAGCGAGCTCCGATCAATGTCGCTCGGCCAACTCGCGGAGAAATGCGTAGCTGAAAAGTCCGGTGCGGTGGCGGTCGCTGAAATCAAAGCGGATCGCGTAATTTCCAACCAACTCCCAGCTGACCACGGTCACACCCGGAAAACGCTTGGGGCCTTCGCCGCCGTATTGATTACCCAGTATGTCGCGCTCGCCGATGTTTTCCGCACTCGGCGAGGCGGCACGCAGATCCGCCCCTTTAAAATAGGTCTCGGCACCGTCGCTCCAACCGATGGCCACTTCGTCGCCTATGAGTTGGATATTTGAGGGCGTGTGCATGATGAAAAGATAACCAAGCTACCCTGTGCCGCAGAGGGTTGAAAGCCGTTTTTTGAACTCGCATGCCGCGGCGGCTTTTCACGTAAATGCGTCACCATGCTCGTCCATACCGTCATATTTTGGCTTCGGAAAGATCTCAGTCCCACGCAACACGCGGCTTTTCTTCAGGAAGGTCTGGAATCGCTCCGGACAGTGCCGAGCGTGAGCGAGCTGCACATTGGACGGCCCGCGCCTATTCCACCCCGCCCGGTGGTCGATGCCTCGTATGACTACGCCCTTACGGCTGTATTCACCGACGTCGCGGCACATGACGCCTACCAGATTGACCCGGTCCACAAAGCGTTCGTCGCCCGCTTCAAATCCGACTGGGTGAAAGTGCAGATTTACGACGCACAACCTTAAGACAACGGCGTTTGGGGTTTCTCCAGATTAGTGCACAAAAAGCCGGCGGGGCGCGTCAACACCCCGCCGGCCGGTATCGGTCCTTGCCTGCGCCTAGGTTAGTTGGGGCCGGCCGTGGTGATCACGGCCTGCTCCTTGCGCCTGCTGCCGGGCCTGCGCTCGGATTTCAGGGTGCCGCCCGCCTTTGCGTATTCGATGCTGTTGCGCCCGTAGGCCGCACCCACCGCCGCCAGCATGCGGTCGGCGAGGTCCGCCAGCTGGCGCTCGGCGGTGTTGAATTCCCGTCGCGCCACCTCGGCCTCGCTAAGGAGGCCGTTGTAGCGCGCGAGCTTTTGGCGGGTGCTGATGATGGCCACCCCGTAGGAGGCGACACTGAGGTCGCCGCCCAGAGGGCGGACGTCCTCGATGGAGCCGATTGCCGCAGCGCGGGTTTCGGCAGATTCTAACGTAGCTGACCGGGTTCGTTGTCTAGTCATGGTATGATGCAGGGTTATGGTGTTGGTGTTAAGGCCGGTCGATGGGTGCAGCCCGAGAGGCGGGGGTTTCCCTGCTCTCATTTTGGCACTTTCTCTTCTGGCCAGGCGTAGAATAACCCAGCTCACGGTCTGCGTCACAATTTGGGAAAACGCATAGATCGCACAACGCGCACAACACGCACAACGCGCACGGGCAAGCAGGATCACGATGGCGCGCAAAGGTGGACCAAAGATTTCGATTCCGAAACGGATCTATCATTCAGTGTAGCCGCGCCCGTGTCAGGCGTGTTCAGACGCAGGAAAGCGGCCGACACGGCCGCTGCTACATCAAACCGGGATGATCCCGGTTCAAACCCTGATGACCGGCGTTCACGCGTTGATGATGGCATTTAAAACG
>JBEGTN010000196.1:0-2517 GCA_041179405.1 Verrucomicrobiota bacterium | reverse complement strand
GCGCGTCGGGGAGCTGTCGCCTCCGTCCCTGCCGTCGCCAAGTCTTGGGAAATAAGCTTAACCAGCTATCATCGGCGGGATAGTCGAGGCAGGTGTGGAATTCCGTGAGGACATCCGCCTGCGCCAAGCCTGCGCCCAAGGCGCGGACGAAGGTGTTGCCGGTCGGATGGGCGAGCAAAAGCATAGGAATAAGTGGCTGAAAAATTCTGCGACGGGATTACGGTCAGGTCTGGAGAAAGGTGAATACGTCCAGATAGCGCGCGGCCACTGCGGCGGGTTGATGAATTTGCAAGTGTGCGTCCCGTGCACCGACGCAAATGGATAGTCCGCCGCTCAAGGCACGCTCGATCAGATCAGCCAAACCGTCGGCATCACCGTTGGGAAAGGTCGCCCCGCAGGGTCCGATTGCATCGATCAAACCACCGTCTTGCGAACCGAGCACAAGGCACCCGCACGCCGCGCCCTCGAGTGCAACGACTCCAAACGGCTCAGCCCAGCGCGAGGGCACCAACTGAATCCGGTGACGCCGGAACTCACTCGCCAACGCTTCGCCTTGTTTCGGTCCGGCGAAGTTGACTTGGGTCTCCATGTTGAGCGAGAGGACTTGCGCCTCCAGCTTCGCTCTTTCGGGCCCGTCGCCGATGATCGTCAGATTCGGACTCAAGCCGCGTTTGCGCAATCGCTGCAGGGCTTCAAGCGCGAGGTCAGCTCCTTTATCCGAGACCAGTCGCCCGACGAAAATCAAATCACCGGCGCGTCCGGCCGACTGTTCCGGCTCGGCGTGAAAAAGATCTGAGTCGTAGCAATTGGGAATTAGCTGAGAGCGAACGGGCAGGGAACGAGTGATCGCGCGACTGATCGCGACTGAGTGCGCGCATCGCAACAAGGTGCGTTTGAGGTGCTCGCGCCAACCGAGAGATCTATCGTCCCGTGCTATCCACGTCTGACTCGTCACCACCCAGGGCTTGCCGAGAAGCAGGACGGGCCAGGCAAAGGCGAGTGAGATGTTGTTGTGGAAACAAACATCACACCAGGTTGCCGCCTTGAGCAAATCCGCCGGTGCGGGGCGACGTAGAACGGTCAATCCGTGGTCATGCGCGGGATCGCTCGAAGGAGTCGCGGTGACGACGCGCACTTCGTGCCCGGCGGCGGCGAAGGCTCGCGCCAGCAAGAGTGACATCGTTTCGATGCCGCCGATGCTGGGTGCGAAGAGGTGGGTCATGATCAGGATGCGCATGGGGCGGTTCGCGGTTCGGACATGAATTGAAGCCATGCGTCTGCGACCTGCGCGAGCCCAGGCGCGAAGGAGGCGCGAGCGGCGAGGAATTGGTCCCACGCGAAAGGCGATGTGCCAGTCCATTTCCAAAGCCTGGGGTGTGGAACTGGCGAGGGAGTGGGGCCGTGGCGCCAGCGCCAGTCGTCGCGAGTCACGAGCACGGGCAAACCGGCTTCCATGAACGCGGCGGCGGTGCCGCTTTTTCCGATCAACGACCATGGCGTGGTGGCGAGCCCGAGGGAACACTCGGCGAGAAGGCCGGCGAGCAAGGACGCTGGTTGTTCACCGGCACTGACCACGCGCAGGCCGGGCAGGTGCTCTCGAAGCGCGGCCAGTTTGCGCGGGCCGGCGGAGCCGTGCCGACCGACGGCGAGGATGGCAGACGAGCGGTTTTTGCGTGCGACGTGCGCACGCCAGTCAGCGACGGCGACGTGGGCGTCCCATTCCGGATGGATCAGGCCGAAGACAGCGGCGAGGTCGGGCCGGGATTCGCCGCCAATGCCGACCGACGAAAGCCAGGCGCGGGCTTCGTGGCGATCTGTCTCCGAAGAAGGGGGGAGGTTGCCGGGCAACGGCAACACTCGCGCGTCCAATCCCTCACGGGCGAGCATGGCTTTGTAAACTGGATTACTGGTGAGCAAACGCTCGGGCCGAAGAGTCGCCACCAGACGCAGCAGGCTGCGGCGTTGCAGCGCGCCGAACACACGCTGTTTTAGCGGGACGCCCAGTGCGGCGCCGATCCAAAGCTCGTGCAAATAAATCGCTACGCGGCGACCGGTGCAGGCGACACGCAATTGTTCGATGTCGGTCCGTTTTAATACTCCGTGCTTTGCCCAGCCGTAGGCGACGAAATGCAGGCCGATCCAGGAGTTCGCGTCCGTATGAGCGCTGGTGGTGATCGCACGAGCAAAGTCACGCTCTCGCGTGACTTTGCTCACCTTCACTCCGCGCTCCGCCAACGCATTGGCAAGCAAAGCTACATGGTCAGCCACGCCGCCGAAATCCAGGCGCGAGGTGAGCAGGGTTATGCTCGGCGGGTGCTTCATTTTTTTGCGCGCATTGCGGTGCGAAGCGCTTTTTTCATCTCATATGCGGACCAGAGCGGGAGCAGCAGTCGTTGGCTTGCGTGTAGAAAACCCTTTCCGCGAAAGGCGAGGAAGCGTGGGACGAAGCGTTTGAAAAAATCGCGCAGCGTGAAGACGAGCGCACGGCGGTAGCTGGGCGGAGGGAGGTGGCAGCCA
>JBEGTN010000195.1:0-2979 GCA_041179405.1 Verrucomicrobiota bacterium | reverse complement strand
TGCATCGCGCTCGCCGTCTTCGCGCTGACCCGCTATCCCATCGACAAGGCTCTCAACGAACGCATTGGCCGCGACCTCGCCGAACGTCGCGCCCGCTACGCTCCCGCCGCCTGATCCGTCTGATCTCCTTACACACCCAGCCCCGTCGCTGATCCGATAGATAATGAATATACTACCCCGCCTCCTCGCCTCGCTGATCGCCGCGCTCGTGCTAGCTTCCGCTTCCACGGCGCAATCCAGCCTCGGACTGGAAACCAAGCTGGTCCTCGACCAACCCGCCGCCTCCGTCGGTGCCTTCCCGCTCGTGCGCCAGGGCCGCGCTGCCCCGCTCTATCTCGACACCGGCGACTACCCTGGCGTCCTCCGCGCCGCTGCCGACCTGCAAGCCGACATCGAGCGCGTAAGCGGACTTAAACCCGAGCTGCTCACCACCGGCCAGCCACTCGGCTCCGCCGCTGTGATCGCCGGCACCCTCGGCCATAGCCCACTCATCGACCGGCTCGTGAAGGAGCACAAACTCGACGTCTCCGCCATCTCCGGCCAATGGGAGTCCTTCGTCATCGCCACCGTCGCCAACCCGCTCCCCGGCCTCGACTCCGCGCTCGTCATCGCCGGCTCCGACAAACGCGGCGCCATTTATGGAATCTACGAAATCTCCGAACAGATCGGTGTCTCGCCGTGGTATTGGTGGGCCGACGTCCCCCCTGTTCGCCACGCCGAGCTACTCATCCGCCCGGGCGCGCACATCCAGGGCCCTCCAGTGGTCAAATATCGCGGCATTTTCATCAACGACGAGGAACCTGCCCTCGGCTCCTGGTCGCGCGAAAAATTCGGCGGCATAAACTCCCGCATGTATTCCCATATGTTCGAGCTACTGCTGCGCCTTCGCGCCAACTACCTCTGGCCGGCCATGTGGGGAACATCGTTCAACGAAGATGACCCGGAAAACTCCCGCCTCGCCGACGAATACGGCATTGTCATGGGCACTTCCCACCATGAACCCATGATGCGCGCCCACAAAGACTGGACCCGGCGGCGCAAGGAGATCGGCAACGGCAAATGGAACTACGCCACCAATACCGACGGCCTGCGTGAGTTTTTCCGCCAGGGCATCGAGCGCGCCAAGGGCTATGAAAACCTGGTAACCATCGGTATGCGCGGCGACGGCGACGAACCCATGGCCGGCGACGATAACATGCCCGCCAACATCGCCCTGCTCGAAAAGGTCGTCGCCGACCAGCGCGGCATCCTCGCCGATCTCGTCAACCCCGACGTCACCCGCGTCCCCCAAGTCTGGTCCCTCTACAAGGAGGTCGCCGACTACTACGAGAACGGCATGAAGGTGCCCGACGACGTCACCCTGCTCTGGTGCGACGACAACTGGGGCAATCTGCGCCGCCTGCCCACCCAGGCCGAGCGGGCCCGTGCCGGCGGAGCCGGTGTGTATTACCATTTCGACTACGTCGGCAGTCCGCGCTCCTACAAGTGGATCAACACGAATCCGCTCCCAAAGATCTGGGAGCAGATGAACCTCGCCGCCGAATACGACGCCACCCGCGTCTGGATCGTCAATGTGGGCGACCTCAAGCCCATGGAACTCCCCATCGAATTCTTCCTCCGCATGGCCTGGAATCCGAAGGCCATCTCGAAGGAGGGCATCGCCGAGTGGACCCGCCGCTGGGCCGAGCGCGAATTCGGCGCCGACCACGCCGCCGACATCGCCGACCTCGTTTCCCTCTACGCGAAATACAACGCGTGGAGAAAACCCGAGCTCCTCGCCGCCGACACCTTTAGCTTCGTCAACTACCGCGAAGCCGACCGGGTGCAAGCGGCGTGGAACGAACTTGAGTCCAGCGCCATCCGCATCGGCGCGGAACTCCCCGCGCGGTATCGCGACGCCTACTTCCAGCTGGTCGAATATCCGGTCGTCGCCTCGTCCACCGTCGCCCGGCTGCATCTCGCGACCGGCCGCAACCGCCTCTACGCCGCCCAAGGCCGCGTCAGCGCCGCCGAACAAGCCGCGCTCGTCCGCGATCTATTCCGTCACGACCAGGAACTGACGGACGCCTACCATCGCGCGCCCGACGGAAAATGGAACCACATGATGGACCAGACCCGCATCGGCTACACCACCTGGAGCGACCCCAAGGCCAACGTCCTGCCTGAGCTAGCCGAGCCCGCACCCGTCGCCAACCAGGTGTTCGGCGTCGCCGTCGAGGGCTCCAAACTCGCCTGGCCCGGTCCGTCCGAATCCGCCGCCCTGCCGCCCTTCGACTCGGTCGGACGCCAACACCGCTGGATCGACGTCTTCCGCCGCTCCGCCGCCGAGGTCTCCTTCACCGCCACCGCCAACCAGCCATGGGTCAAGCTCTCCCCCGCCTCCGGCAAACTCGGCCCCGACCAACGCATCCAGGTCGAGATTGACTGGGCCGCCGCGCCGCTCGGCCAACACGAAGCCTTCGTCACCATCGCTCGCTCCGGCGGCGAGTCCGTGCGCATCCGCATCGACGCCCTGCGCTCCGATCAATTCCCCCGCACCGCCAAGAACACTTTTTTCGGCGCGCTCACCGGCCCTGTCGCCATCGACGCCGCCGCCTTCTCCGCCAACACCCCCGCTGCCGGCACCCACTGGGAGGCCATCCCCGACTACGGACGTGGCACCGCGGGCATGAGCATCTTCCCCGTCACTGCCGCCAGCATCGAGCTCGGCGCCGTCTCGCCCACCTTGGAGTATCCGGTCCTGCTCTCCCGAACCGGCGAGATCCCGGTCGAGTTCATCACCGGCGTCGCCCTGAATTTCCTGCCCGGTCGCGGCGTGCGCTTCGCCGTTTCCCTCGACGACCAACCGCCCCGCGTCGTCGATCTCTTCGGCGGTCAGACCTACGCCGACCCGACCAAACGCGGCGATAAATCCTCCCCCGCCATCCGCAGCTGGCACGACTGGGTCCGCAACAACGCCGTCTCCGTTAAATCCCTGAG
>JBEGTN010000194.1:0-9171 GCA_041179405.1 Verrucomicrobiota bacterium | reverse complement strand
TGCGCGGCAGCAGTGGTGGCGGAGCGATCATGCGCCGAGGGCGCCGCAAAGGCGACGATGGTCGGCGCAACCTTCAACTTCTTGGTGGCATACTCGACCTGCCCCATGAGCAGCAACGAAGGCGCAACGGTGTTGTTAACGCCCGCAGCGGCGGTGCTGGCCTTGTTGGCCGCGTTGTTGTTCAAGACGAACTCTCCCGTGCGGAACGAAAGGGTGGAATCCTTGAGGGCGATGTCGTTATAGACGAGTTCCTGGGCAAGACCCTCGAAGTTGATGTCAGAATCGATCCAGAAACCATTGACGCCCGGGTTAAAGAACTTGTGGGGAAGTTTACCAAAACGCAGATCGATATTGTCAGCCCCCAGCACATTGCTGTCGCGGTAGTTGACGTAGGCCTGGCCGAAGTAAATGACGTCGCCTGTCTTGTCGAAATTGTCTGTGCCGCCTCCTAGATCGGCATTGGTGGAGGTGGCGCCACTGGCGGTCTCCATACGGAAGCCGGCGGACCATTTGGCGCCCAGATCGGCAACCGCACCAAAACGAATGCGATAACGATAACGGTTTTGATCGCGGTTATTGGCCTTACCGGGGGTGTTAGGGATTTCGTTGTCGTATTGATAACGAACACGGGCATCGCCGCTGATCTTTAGCTTGGTGATACTCGACGAGAGTTCGAGTTTACCGGCGGAGCTGTTGACGGCAAAATCACGGGCAAGATCAGTGCGAATATCCTCCGCCTCCTGGTCGTTGAGAATACCTTTTTTCACAAGAGCGTCGATAAGCGCGCCACTATCTTGAGCGCAGGCGATGGAGCCGGCACCGATTGCAAGACTGCCAAGCAGCGCAAGCGTTTTGAGGGAGTTTTTGATCATGGGTTTGGTTGGTTGCTGGTAGCGTAAAACCGATCTTATGACCGCTTTCACATGTGCCCACTCTCTCAGGTCAATGTTACGAACAGATGGCACAATTGTTACGAACGGGTGAATTCGGTGCGATTTTAAGTCTTTTTGACAGGTTTTCGTAACAAAAAGGCTCCGGCACTCCGGCAGAGCTGTAACAATCCACAGCCCAAATTGCTTTACAGCCTGAACCAATCAACCGGTCGTCTCGCTCTCTTCCTGTGCACCGGTTAGCTGCACCAGCTCGCGCAGCGATACGAAGTGCTGGCTCAGGTCGAAATCACCGCCATGCCCGTCCATGACCTGATTGAAGAGGTTTTTCTTCGAGGCCTTGAGCGCCTCGATTCGCTCTTCGATGGTGCCGGCTGTGACCATGCGATAGACAAAAACCGTGCTCTTCTGCCCGAGCCGATGCACACGGTCCACCGCTTGGGCCTCAACCGCCGGATTCCACCACGGATCAAGCAGGAAAACGTAGTCCGCCGCGTGCAGTGTGATGCCTGTCCCGGCGGCCTTGAGTGATACGAGCATAACCGCCGCACCCTCGGCGGCCTGAAAGGACTGCACAGGCTTCAGGCGATCGAGCGTCATGCCGGTGAGCTCGTAGCGAGGCAGCTCGGGGAATTGTTGCGTGAGGGCCTCTTTTACACGGTCCAGTAACATGACGAACTGTGAAAAGATAACGACCTTGTGTCCGCTTGCCACGATCTCGGTGAGCTTTTCCACCAAAAGGGTGATCTTGCCCGAGTCTGCCAGCGGGGACTTTCGCCATGGCAACATATCCGGATCGCAGCAAACCTGGCGTAGACGGGTGAGCAACGCGAGGAAGCCGAAACTCTTCTCGCGCATGGCCGTGCTGACATCGTCGCCGAGGCGGGAAAGACCTTCGTTGCAAATGCGTGCGTATTCCGAGCGCTGCACATCGGTCAGAGGGCAGATCAGCTCCATTTCCATCTTCGGGGGCAGCTCCGTCGCAACCTCGTTTTTGGTGCGTCGTAACATGAAGGGCGAGAGCTGGGCCCGCAAACGGGACAAAGTCCCTGCGCGGTCTGCGATAATGGCCGCCTCAAATGCCGCGCGCGAACCCAGAAGACCAGGTAGCAAGTAGCGGAAAATAGACCACAAATCGAGCTGGCGGTTTTCCAGCGGAGTTCCGCTCAAGACGATGCGATGCGCGGCGCGGATATCGAAACAGGTCTGGGTAACCTTCGCATCGGGGTTTTTGATGAACTGTCCCTCGTCGAGCACCGCGTAGCCAAAGCGGTGTTTATCCAAATGCGCACGGTGCTTGCGTAACTGGGTGTAACTGGAGAGCCAGATGCAGGGAGCAGGACGAGAAGAGAAGTCATGTCCGGTCTTGAGCACATCGACCACAAGTTCCGGATGGAAGCGCTGTATCTCCTCCTGCCATACGGGCACCACACTGGCGGGACATACGATGAGAGTCGGCAAATCATCTATACGCCGCGTAGCAAGCAGGGTGATCACCTGAAGCGTCTTGCCCAGGCCCATCTCGTCGGCAAGCAACCCGTGGCAGCTGTTTTCGCAGAGGTGGTGCAACCACTCGACGCCGCGGCGCTGATAAGGGCGCAAACGCTCGGGTAACTCGGGTGCGTGTTTCGGTCCGGCGAGGACCGTTTCACGCCACGCCGCCAACTCGGGCGAGAGTGTGACCTTGAAGCGGGCGTCGTTGAAGAGGGAGAATATCATATACGGCGCGAGGGCACCGTCACCGTTGGTCTCGACTGTGCCGCGCTGCCAGGCCCTCACCGCAGCCAACCGGTCGACTGGCAAGCTGACGATGCCAACGCTGGGGAGAATAACCGGCGTGGTGTTTTTGGCGAGCAACAGCGCCACCTCGGCGTCGGTTAATAGGCGCTCACCCGCCTTGAAAATCCATCGCAAATCCAGCGCGGACTCCACACCGGCAGACCGGTTGCCCCGCTTGTTGGTGCTCGCCGTGGCCTCGATCGTGATCTCTTGAGTTCCTTTCAGTAAAAGCGCTGATGCGGCGTCAAGTTCGACTCCGAACAAGCGCTTCCAGGCGGGCAGAGTGGTTTTGAGAAAATTCGGAATCTCAGCGACCGAAGACATCAGATAACGTCCCGTCTCTTGCTTATAAACGAAGTGAGCCTTGCGCGCATAAGACGCGAGACCGATCAGCTTGGCGCGTTCACCGGAGCTCACGGCAGGGACGCCATCCCCGTGCGCCGCCGGCCCAAGGGCGGGCACCCGGCTTTTATCCGCAGCCAGCCAATACGCCTGAAATTTCAACCCTTCTTCGATCGTGATAAACGCCAGCAGCAAAGAACGCGCGCCTTGGGTCGCCGTCACTGCTATGCTCGCAACCTGGGGGCGGGCGGCGACTGCCACCGGTTTTACCGGCACCGAGTAGGTCGTTCCCGACGTAGCTTTAGGTCGCTCGGCGCTCAGGTGTGCCGCCGGTTCGCCTTTGCCATTTAACGGTGCGGCAGCGGTGTTTGGTTCCACCTCAGGCAAGGGGTCAGGAAGCGGTGATACCTCGTCCGCCACCAGCTCTTCGATCTCATGCAGACCAGCCACCGCCAAAGCATGGGCAGCATCCGTGTCAGTCGTTGAAGAACGGACCGAAAACCCTTTGTCCGCCCACTCTATGACCGCGTATTCGTCACGCTTGTCGATGCGGCGATGAACGATCGCGTCTCCCGTGGTCAACTCGAGTTCACGAACCTGTCCGTCTCGGTATATGGCGTGGCCCAGCTCCAATTGTTCGGCCGTGAAATAGGTCTCCCAATTGTGCTCCAAACGACTGAACCAAAACTCCAATGAGTGTGGGGTGTAGACTCGTTTCGGGCCGTGATTTTGCATCCGCGAAAAGGTTCAAAGTAGGTTACCCGAAATCTCATTCAACCTAAATCTATCCCCTAATGAGCTCCGCGAGAGCCTTGAGGGTTCGGGCGGCAGCGCCGCGATTTCCTTCGTGCCAGGATAGGCCCGCAGCGCCGAGAGCCGCACGCGCTTCAGTGTCCGCCCAAAGCGCCGCCACCACTCGCGACAACTCGTCCGCATCCGACACCCGCCGCGCCGCGCCCAAGTCGGTGAGTTCTTTTGCGATCACCCGAAAGTTCGCCGTGCCGGGCCCAAACACCACGGCGCGTCCACGCGCCGCCGCCTCGACGGGCGTCTGGCCATCCGTATGAGGAGGTAGGGTTTTGCCCACGAATACCACCTCGGCGAGTGCCAGCAGGCGTTGCAGCTCGCCGGTCGTGTCCGCGACCGCCACATCTACTCCGTTTAGTGCCGGTGCCGCGCCCCTTGAGCGGAAGTGGTAACGCACGCCCTCCGAGATCATCAATGCCTCGATTTCGTCACGGCGTTCGGCGTGCCGCGGCACAATCAAAAGCTTTGCCTCGCGTCCCATCGCAGTCGCTCGCAGCCCTCGCCACGCAGCCAGCAAAGCCGCCTCTTCGCCGGGCCAGGTAGAAGCGCCCATCAATATGCGTCCGGTCCCGAGCCCCAGCTCGGCCCGGAACCTCTCCTGTTCCCCGTCCGGCACGGTTGCGAGCTCCACATCGAGCTTCAGGTTGCCCGTCACTGTTATTCGCTCCTTCGACACGCCAAACTTTTCAAAACGCTCCGCATCGCCGTCGCTTGCCGCAAGCACTCGCGTCAATCCGCGAGTGAGCAATCGAGCCCAAGGCCCGAGCTTGGACATGCGACGATAACTACGGTCGGAGAGTCTCGCGTTCACTGCCACCACCGGCACGCCGCGTGCCGCCGCCTGTGCGAGATGTTCAGGCCAGCGTTCTCCCTCCGTTAATATTACCAAATCCGGCTCGACATCCCGCCAGGTGCGTCTCGCGCAGAGCCAGCAATCGAGCGGAAAATACGCCAAACCAATCACCGCCCTCCTCCCGGCATAGCGTTGCGAGGCCAAAGCATAGGCGGTGCTCGTCGTAGTGGTGAGATAAATCTCAACCGTCTCTTCCCGCCCCCAAGCCTCAAGCAACGGAGCGATCGCCAGCATCTCACCCACGCTTACGGCCTGTAGCCAGATACGCCGAACCCCCGCTCGCTTTGGCGGCAAACTTGGGGTAACTCCAAATCTCTGCCCAAAGTGCGCCGCATAGCCGCCCCGCCGTCGCATTCGCAACAGATAATAGGGTGCCGCCAACAGGACAGCGGGGAGAAATAGAAGGCGATAGAGCCAGAGCATGAGAATTAGACGAAGAGCAAGGGTTCTAGGAACCTTATCCCCTCATCGCGCTCAAAACAATTCCCTCGCCTCGCGTTCCTTCGCGCTTCCCGCTTTTGAACATACCTCCTCCATCTATGCGATTTTCCGCCCTCCGCCGCCGATTCACTTTCCTCGTCCTTACCGTCCTTAGCGCTCATGCCATCTTGTTCGCAGCCGAGTCGGCACAGACACCCGCTCTTCGTTTCCCTCCGGCCGCCAATTCGACCGACCTGACCACCGACACTGCCATTGTCGCCGGCACTCTTTCCAACGGGATACGATACGCATTACGCCATAATGCCGAGCCGCGCGGCCGCGCGGCCCTCCGCCTCGTCGTCGCGGCCGGTGCACTCCATGAAACCGAAAATCAGCGCGGTCTCGCTCACTTCCTTGAGCATATGGCCTTCAATGGCAGCACCCATTACCCTCCGGGAACATTGATCGAGTTTTTTCAACGCCTTGGAATGAACTTCGGCGGCGACACCAACGCCTTCACCAGCTTCGACCGCACGGTCTACATGCTCGACTTGCCCAACACGAAGCCCGAGACGATCGCGGAGGGCTTCCGCGTGCTTGCCGACTACGCCGGGCACCTGCTCCTCCTGCCCGACGAAATCAACCGTGAGCGCGGAGTTATCCTTTCAGAAAAGCTCGCGCGCGACTCCGCCGACTACCGGGCCGCAATCGCTGGTTACGAGTTTTTCCTCTCTGGAACGCTTCTCCCCAAACGCCTGCCCATCGGTCTCGAAGCTGTAATCCGAGAGTCTGGCCGTGAACGCTTCGTCGATTTCTACGACACGTGGTATCGCCCCGAGCGTCTCGCCGTCATCGCCGTCGGCGATTTTGATCCCGCATCCCTTGCGAAATCCTTGCAAGATAACTTCGGACCTCTGACCGCCCGTGCGCCAGCCCGCCCGACACCCGACTATGGAACTCCCGATCCTGGCGACGCCAGAGGCCTGCAAGTCGGATACCACTATGCCCCGGAGTCCAGCTCCACCACGGTGGCGATTCAAGTCATACGGCCCGCCGACCGCACACCCGACTCATCTGCTCGCCGCCTTAAAGAGCTGCCGCTCGAACTCGCCTACTCCATGCTCAATCAGCGTCTTTCCGAACTAGCCAAAACAGATGCCGCCCCTTTCGTAAAAGCCACCTCAGGTCGCGATAGCTATCCGGAGGTCTACGACGGCGCAGAGCTCTCCCTCATCTCTCGCCCAGGGCGTTGGGTTGATAGCCTTCAGGTCGGAGAAAATGAACTGCGCCGCGCCGTCCGCTTCGGCTTCCTCGCCTCCGAGTTGCGCGAAGCCGTCGCCCGTAACCGTAACGCACTTGACCAAGCAGTGCGCACTGCCTCGACCCGCCGTTCTGAAGACTTCGCGAACGAACTGGTTGGCTCCTTCATCGAAGGCTCCGTGCCAACCACACCCTCCGCCGACCTCAACTTGCTCGCTCCCGCGCTCGATAAGATGACGCTCGAAGCTTGTCATCTGGCGCTCAAAGCCGCTTGGAACGAAGAACGCCTCTATGTAGCCGTTATTGGCAACACGGACTTATCCATCGGTGGTAATACGCCTGAAGATACTATACGCAAGGCCTACGCCGCAGCAGTGGCGATCGAAGTCACTCCCCCCGCTGAACACACCGAGACGCCGTGGGCCTACACGGACTTCGGCCCCGCTGGAACCATAACTTCGCGCCACGAGGTCTTGGACCTCGGCATCACTCAGATCATCTTTGCAAACGGAGTCCGCCTTAACATTAAGCGCACCGATTTCGAGGCAGGAACCATCGCCCTGCGCGCTCGCCTCGGGACCGGTCGCCTTGAGGAACCTCGCGACCAACCCGGCCTGGCCTTCTTCGCCAATGCCGCATTCACCGCTGGTGGCCTTGGAAAACACTCTGCCGACGATCTGCGTCGCATGCTGGCCGGCCGTAATGTAGGCGTCGGACTACAAGTCGCCGACGATGCTCTGGTGTTTGGCGGTCAGACCACTCCTGCCGACCTAACGCTCCAACTGCAGCTACTCGCAGCCAGTATTGTAGACCCTGGATACCGGCCCGAAGCCGAGCTCTCCGCGCGCCGTCAGTTTGAGCCGTTCTACAAAAAACTCGCCTCCGACCCCATCGGTCCACTCGAGTTCAAAGTTCCGCGCCTGCTTGCCTCGAGTGACTCTCGTTTTGGTTTACCCGCAAGCGAAGAAGTCCACTCCCGCACACTCCTCGAGCTGCGCTCCTGGCTAGCCCCCCAGCTCGCATGTGGAGCCCTAGAAGTAAGTCTGGTGGGCGATCTTGATACCGAGACAGCAATAGCAACTGCCTCCGTCACCATCGGCGCACTACCCGTCCGATCCAATAAACCATCTTTGGAAAACCTCCGCCAAGTCACCATACCGGCACCTTTTTCTCGCACCCTCAACATCACCACCACCATCCCGAAGGCAGTGCTCGCAATCTATTGGCCCACTGCGGACGCTCGAAATATCACACGAACAAGGCGCTTAAACATTCTCGCCGATATACTCGGTGATCGCCTGAGAAAAACCGTGCGCGAGGAGCTGGGCGGGAGCTACAGCCCAGGCGCCGCCAGCATGCCAAACGACACCTATCGCGACTACGGTTTTATTTTTGTTCGCCTCACGCTTGAGGCCAACGATGTCGAGCGCATTCGCCCGGCGGTGCTCGCCGCCGCCGCCGATCTCTTCAAGCACGGCGTGACCGAGGACGAACTCAAGCGTGCCAAACTCCCCGTGCTCACCGCCCTGCGCGAGAGCCAACGCACCAACGCCTACTGGCTCAATGCCGTGCTCGGCACCGCACAGGAACAACCCCAACGCCTGGACTGGGCCCGCACCCGCATGACGGACCACTCAGGAATCACCAAGCCCCAGCTCGACGAACTGGCCAGAGCTTACCTCGATCCAGCCAAAGCCTTTCAGTTCACCATTCTCCCTGACACCACAAGCAAAGGGTCACAACCGTCAGCGCCAGACGGCGCCACCAAACCTTAATCCATATAGGGTGTGTATTCGGGCAGAAGCTTCTGAACCGCGAGCTTCACCTCGTTAATATCCATTTCGTTCAAGTGAATCTGAAGACGTAACATCTCCTGACGAACCAACTGCGGGTCGATACCCGCGGCCACAAAACGTAATATGCGCGGATGCATCGTAGGTTGGTGTGTTTCTGTGCTGTGCTGCAGCTCCTCGTAAAGTTTTTCACCGGGTTTAAGGCCGACATATTTGATCTCGATATCAGTATCCGGCACGAAACCTGACAACTGGATCATCTGACGGGCAAGATCGGCGATCTTAACCGGCTGGCCCATGTCGAGAACGAAGACCTCGCCGCCGTTCCCCAGCAACGCGGTTTGAAGCACCAGACCCACCGCCTCGGGAATGGTCATAAAATAGCGGGTGACCTCAGGATGGGTGACGGTCACGGGGCCGCCGGCGGCGATTTGTTGTTTGAAAATAGGAACGACGCTACCCGACGAGCCGAGCACGTTGCCAAAGCGCACCGCCATCAAACGAGTCTTGCCCGCATGACCGGAGACGTGGAGACCTTGCAGCATCAATTCTGCAAGACGCTTTGAGGCCCCCATGATATTGGTGGGATTGATTGCCTTGTCGGTGGAGATGGCGAGAAAGGTCTCGACCCCATGGGCGACGGCTTCTTCCGCCAGCAGCAAGGTGCCGAGGGAGTTGTTTTTCAATGCCTCCGCAGGCTGGCGCTCCATTAGATAAACATGTTTGTGCGCCGCCGCATGAAAGATGAGGGCGGGCTTGTAACGAGAAAGTATCTGAACGATTCGCGCACGGTCCACCACATCGGCTATGACCGGTTGGATAATGGCGCCCATGCCGCATGAGATAAGCTCCTGTTCGATGACGAACAAAGCCGCCTCGGACTGTTCCACCAAAAGCAAGCGGGAGGGATTGCAGGCGGCTATCTGGCGGCACAACTCGCTGCCTATGCTTCCCCCTGCGCCCGTCACGAGCACGACCTTATCGCGGACCATGTGACTGATCCCCTCGGTATCGAGAGTGACCTGCT
>JBEGTN010000193.1:0-4670 GCA_041179405.1 Verrucomicrobiota bacterium | reverse complement strand
ATACATCGTCCCGCCCCCGCCCACCATCACCGTTGCGCCGCAAAGCGTCTCCCGCCCCGTCGGCACCACCGCCGTCCTCACCGGCGCCGCCACCAGCCACGCCCCCTTCCTGCCCGTCCTTTTCCAATGGTAACGCGGCGAGAGCGGCGACACCTCCTCCCCCGTCGGCGGCGCCACCGGCTCGCTCCTCGTCACCCCGGAGCTCACCTCGACGACCCGTTTCTGGGTGCGCGCCAGCCACGCCGGCATCTTTGCCGACACTCCCGCCGCCACCGTCACCCTCCCGGGCACGCCACGTCCCTACGCCTTGAGCGCCACGGGCGGTAACGACTACGGCAAACTCGGCGACGGCACCGCCACCCGCCGCACCACCCCTGTCGCTATCACCACCTCCGTCCTCACCGCCTCCGCCGGCGGCTCTCAATCGCTTTTCCTCCGCGCGGACGGCACGCTCTGGGGCATGGGGTCCAGCTTCTTTGGCGAACTTGGCACCGGGGGGGCCACGTATTATCAAACGCCTATTCAGGTCGCCGCCAACGTCCTCTCCTTCGGCGCCGGGGAAAGCCACTCCGCCTTCCTCAAAACCGACGGCACCCTCTGGACCATGGGCGTCAATTCCTACGGTCAGCTCGGCAACGGCACCACCACCTCGGGCTACACTCCCGTGCAAATCGCCAGCGGCGTCTCCTCCGTCTCCGTCGGCGACTACCACACCCTCTTCATCAAGACGGATGGCTCCCTCTGGGCCACCGGCTACAATGGCACCGGCCAGCTCGGCGACGGCACCACCACCAATCGCTCCATCCCCGTGCAGATCGCCACCGGCGTGCTCTCCGCCTCCGCCGGCGGCAACCACACCACGTTTATCAAAATCGACGGCTCCCTCTGGGCCGTCGGCTACAACAACTCCGGCCAGCTCGGCGACGGCACCACCACTCAGCGAAACACTCCCGTGCAGATCACCACCGGCGTGCTCTCCGTCTCCGCCGGCGGCAGCCACACCCTGTTCCTGAAACCCGACGCCTCCCTCTGGGCGATGGGCTCCAACGGCTCCGGCCAGCTCGGCGACGGCACCACCACCACCCGCACCACCCCCGTGCAGATCACGACAAGCGTCCTCACCTGCGCCACCGGTTCCGGGCACTCCCACTGGGTCAAGACCGACGGCTCCCTCTGGGCCACCGGCCGCAACACCAACGGCCAGCTCGGCGACGGCTCCCTCGTCAACCGCACCACCCCCGCCTCCATCGCGACCGGCGTCGCCAACGTCTCCGGCGGCACTTATCACACCCTCATCGTCCGCTCCGCCCAGCTCGTCGCCTTCGACCTCGGTGCCCACGCCACCCGCACCGGCGGCGGCGCACTCCAACAAACCGTCATCACCGGCACCGCCGCCTCCGCCCCCACCCTCGCCGTCGCCTCCGGCTGGGTCTTCACCGGCTGGGATGTCGCCTTCTCCGCCGTCACCTCCGACCTCACCGTCACCGCCCAATACCAAACCGCCTTCGCCGCCTGGGCCGCCGCGAAATCCCTCACCGGCGACGCCGCCGCACCCGCCGCCGACCCCGACGCCGACGGCACCCCGAACTTGCTCGAATACGCTTTCGGCACCTCCCCCGCCGCCGCCGATCCCGCCTCAACTCAACCGAGCGTGTCCACCGCGCTCGTCGGCGAGCAAGCCAACATCATGCTCACCCACCGCCGCAGCAAAGCCGCCGTGCTCACCTACGCCTACCAAAGCTCCGCCGATCTCACCACCTGGGATACCTTCGCCGCGACCCCGGTCGTCGTAAACGCCGACGTCGATGGCGACGGCTTGGTGGAACTCGTCGCGGTCTCGCTCCCGCTCGGCACCGATCCGCGCCGCTTCCTCCGCCTCTCGGTAACGCAATAGCAGCCGCGCCGTCGCCTCCGCACTCTGCGTCAGCGAACTATCCGGCCCGCCCGCTTGGGGATCTGCCTGACCGTGGGACCATCCTGCCACGAAGCGGGCAACACCGTGGTCGTGGGCACATCCGGCGCACCTGTTTCGTTGCGCAGCACCTGGCCGATCAAGAGCTCCACGCCGCGCGCTCCGAGCAAGCGTGGATGAAGATCCAGCCCGGCGCAGGGAGTTTTGCTGTTCAATACATTCAGGCAGCAAAAGCCGTGGGTTTCAGGCACCTTGGCCCCGGCCGCCTTCATCCACTCGATGACCTCGGGATTATGCGACATCACGACGTCGCACTTCACCGATTGAAACCATCGCGTGAAATCCTGCGCATTGGGGTTGCTCATCAACAAAGGGGGCAGCCGCATCATGCCGTCGTGATGAGTTTGGAAAGCCTGATACGCCGCCTCCCAACGATGCAGGAGCCGCGCATCATGCGGAGCGGAAAGAACCAGTCCCGGCCGTTTATAACCCAGCAGGCGCAGGCGATCCATGGCGTCCAACATCGCCCGATAATGGTCGGGGCAAACCGCGTGCAATCCGGGCCGCTCGATCACATAATCAGAGTAAATTCCGGAGAAGTGGGTCCAGCCCAGCCGAGTCAAATCCGGCGTCTCACGCACGGGCAGCAGGAAAATCCCCCGGATACCGCGTGATTGCAGAATCGTGTCCAGTCGCTCCAGCGATAATCCGCCTCCGCCTTCCAAGGAAAATACATCGGCCTTGAACCCGAGTTCCTCGGCGCGCTGGGTGGCGCCTTTGGTCAACTCCGCATGGTAGCGGGTGGGCCCGGCCGGACGCCCCTCCGCCCCGTCCAGATCCAGCACCGCCAGCACGCCCCGAAACGTGCCGGATCGCGAGCGACGCATCTCCGACATCAACGCTCCGGCCAGCGGATTACGTTGGTAGCCCAGCTCGTTCGCTTGCTTGACGATCTTCGCCCTTGTCTCGGCTTTCACCCGGGGACTGCCGCGCAACGCCTCCGATACGGTGGTGTGGGATAGACCCAATTTTTGCGCTAACTGGCGAAGGGAAGGGATTGGCATAGGGGTATACGTCTTACTGTAAGAACTGCTCTGTGTCGCGGGCTGGCTCAAGCGGATTATTTTGTATTTCCATCAACGGGTTCCAAACCCACCTTACGTCCCTCATGCCTACCCCACACGGCTCTTTACCTCGCGTAGCCCTCATCGGTGTTTCCGGCTACGGTGGCATATACCTTCAACTTCTGCGCGAGGCATTGCGGAAGCAAACCGTGGTCCTCGTCGCTGCGGTGATCATCAATCCTAACGATGTGGCCGACATCTGTGCAGAGCTAAAAAGCCACGGCGCCAAGATTTACACCGACACCGCCTCGTTTTTCGCCGCCGAGTCCGGCAAGATAGACCTCTGCCTGATCCCCGTCGCCATCCAGTGGCACGCCCGCCTCACCATCGCAGCCCTGGAAGCAGGCATGAACGTGCTGGTGGAAAAACCTCTCGCCGGGTCCGTCGCCGACATCAAAGCGATCCGCAAGACCGAGGCCGAGTTCAAGCGCTGGGTCGCGGTGGGTTTCCAGGATATCTACGCCCTCGAAACGCGCTGGTTGAAAACCCAACTCCTCGCCGGCGTCATCGGCAAGCTCGAGTCCATCCGCATGATCGGCCTGTGGCCTCGCAGTCGGTCCTACTTTACCCGCAATCATTGGGCCGGCCGCATCCAAGCCGACGGAGCCGCCGTGCTCGACTCGCCGTTGAACAACGCGTTCGCCCACTTCATCAATTTGCCCCTCTACCTCGCCGGACCCACGATGGACGAGTCCGCCGGCATCAGGCTGCGGTCAGCCGCCTTGCATCGAGCCCATCAAATAGAGAATTTCGACACCGCGATCGTCGAGGGTGCCACCGAGGCAGGCGTCCAACTCTGGTTTGGCGTCAGCCACGCCAGCGCCTCCATCCGTGAGCCTGAGATTTATATATCCGGATCCAAGGGACGCGCGGAGTGGTGGCACGAGCAGCGTTGCGTGCTGATCGACGAGGCGGGCCATCGCCAGGTGTTCCCGCTGCCTTCGGCGGAGGAAACCCGGCGTCTCATGTTTGCCGCCGTGCTTGATCGACTCGACCATCCCTCCACTTTCGTCTGCTCCACGGCGATGGCGGAGCAGCACACCAAGTTGATCGAGGCCGTGCAGCATTCCGGTCCGGTCCGCAATTTCCCCGAGGCTTCAATCACTTGGGTTGCCGATCAGGACGGTCGCAGCGAACGCCCCGTCGTTTACGATCTCGATGAAGCCATGGATGAAGCGCGCTTGCAAGGGAGTCACAGTCTGCGCCTCGCCTCCTGCACTCCTACCCTCGTTCCCCCCGTATGATTCGCAAAGCTTTCGTCATGTCCGTGAACACCGGTGCCGAGGCGGAATACGCCCGGCGTCACCAGCCCATCTGGGATGAACTTGCCGACGTGCTGCGCGCTCACGGCGTCCATAATTACTCGATTCATCTCCACCCCGGGACCAACCAGCTTTTCGCCTACGCCGAGATCGAGGACGAGGAACGCTGGCAGGCCATCGCCCGCACCGAGGTCTGCCAGCGTTGGTGGAAACACATGGGACCGCTCATGCCGTCCAACCCGGACCACAGCCCGATAGCGAGCGGACTTCAGGAAGTTTTCTACCTAGCCTAGCCGGCCCTCGGCGGGCAGGCTTTGTTGGCGCCAAGCTGCGGGACGTGTTCCCGACCCCTTTTCCACCCCATGCCCCTCA
>JBEGTN010000192.1:0-3530 GCA_041179405.1 Verrucomicrobiota bacterium | reverse complement strand
TCAACCCACGCCTCCTCGCACCCCCTCGCCCTTTCTTTCGCCATGAAATCCCCCCGCTCGTTCACGCTGCTCCTCTCCCTGGGGTTCATCCCCTTTCTTCCCTGCGCCGCCTCGGCCGCCGGCTCGCTCATGCTCGCCCCGCAAACCCTGCGCTCCGACGAGGCCACCCTCCTCTGGCAAAAACCCGCCCCCGCCCGCGCCGGCCTGACCTACGAGGTGCTGCGCGATGGCCTGCCCGTCGGCACCACGACCAAAACCCACTTCACCGCCACCGCCCTCACCCCCGGGCACGATTACGTTTTCACCGTCTTCGCCCGCTCCGCCTCCGGTGACGAGGTCCTCCCGGCCGGCGGTCCGCTCTCCGTCCACACCCGCGCCAAGGAGCCGATCGTCTCCGTCCTCGACCACGGTGCCGTCGGCGATGGTCAAACGCTCAACACCCAGGCCATCCAAGCCGTCATCAACGCCTGCCCGCCCGGCGGCGTGGTCCTCATTCCCGAGGGCGTTTTCCTCTCCGGCGCGCTTTACCTCAAGAGCGACATGACCCTGCAAATCGCCAAGGACGGCGTGCTCAAGGGCAGCAACGACCCCAAGGACTACCTGCCCTTTAACCGCAACCGTTTCGAGGGCTGGGAAATGGAGACCCACGCCAGCCTGCTCAACGCCGGCACCCTCGACCGCGCCGGCCCCGCCAACATCCGCAACCTCAGCATTCGCGGCGAGGGCACCCTCTCCGGCGGCGGCAAAAAACTCTACGACGCCACTCTGGCGCTCTACCCCAAAAAGATCGACGGCCTCCGCGCCCGCGGCCGTCTCATCCTCCTCATGAACGCCGAGAACGTCGAGATCTCCGGCCTCACCGTCGAGGAGTCACCGGGCTGGACGCTCCACTACATCTACTCGGAAAACATCAGCTTCCACGGCCTCGCCATCCACAGCAACGTCCACAACGGCGACGGCATCGACCCCGACTCCTCCAAAAACTCCTTCATCTTCGACTGCACCTTCGACACCGGCGACGACTGCATCGCCATCAAGTCCGGCAAAAACCCCGAGGGCAACGTCGTCAATCGCCCCACCGAGGGCGTGCGCATTTTCGATTGTCGTTTTGATCGCGGCCACGGCATTTCCATCGGCAGCGAGATGTCCGGCGGCGTGCGCGGCGTCCTCGTCGAGGACTGCGTCGCCGGCCCCCTCCTGAACGGCATGCAAATCAAGGCCACCGAGGAGCGCGGCGGCTTCGTCGAGGACGTGACCGTGCGCGACTGCGATCTGCGCCAGATCACCATTTTCACCAAGCTCGCCTACAACAACGACGGCCAGGCCGCGCCCACCCCGCCCACTTTCCGCAACTTCCGCTTCGAAAACATCGACCTCTCCCAGGCCGACCTCAAGAAGCCCGTCATCATCGTCAACGGTTTCCAAGCCGAGGGACATGAGACCAAAAACGTCTCCTTCGAGAACATCAAATTACCCGCCGCCGCGACTGTGCAGGTTGACCGCTCCGAGGACGTGACGTTTAATCGCATCTCCACCCCTGACGACAACCCGCCCGCCTACGAGATCACCCGCTCCGAACGCGTAACCCATTAAATGTCCCGCCCCACGCTCCTCTCCGTCGCGCTCGCCCTCGTCGCATCCATCGCGTTCGCCGCCCCGCCCGCCGCCCCCTCCCTCCTCCGCGTCAACGACAGCCCCACCCCTGTCGGCACTCCTGCCGACGTTTACTTCGGCTGGCAGGTCAACGACCCCGACCCCGCCGAGCTCCAGTCCGCCTACCAACTCCTCGTCACCTCCCCGACGCCCGACGCCCCCGCCTGGGACAGCGGCAAGGTCACCTCCCGCCTCCAAAACCACGTTCCCTACGCCGGCCCCGCCCTCGCCCCCGACCGCCCCTACGCCTGGAAGGTCCGCACCTGGGATAAAGACGGCCACCCCGGCCCCTACTCCGCCCCCGCTTCTTTCGTCGTCGGCCTCCTGCGCAACGACGACTGGTCCGGCGCCTCCTGGATACGCCGCGACTCCACCGACAAGGACGACTACACCTGCTACCGCAAAAAGCTCGCCCTGCCCGCCGCCAAGCCCATCGCCCGCGCCACCGTCTATGTTTCCGGCACGCACCACTACGCCCTCCACGTCAACGGCCGGCTCGTCGGCAAGGGCCAGGCCTATCAGTATCCCCAATACCAATACTACCGCGCCTACGATGTCACCTCCCTGCTAAAGCCCGGCGCGGACAACCAGCTCGCCCTCTTCACCCACTGGTTCGGCGGCGGCCAGGGCCGCGCCACCGGCGCCCGAGGCGTCCTCCTCAAGGCGATCATTCACCACACCGACGGCACCGTCAGCACCCTCGGCACCGACGGCACCTGGCTCCAATCCCGCGCCACCGCCTGGGTCTTGACCGACCTCGCTGATCGCAATCGCGGCGAGGGCGTCGGCTACGTCGAGTGTATCGACGCCCGCGAACTCCGCCCCGATTGGGCCGACCTCGCCTTCGACGACTCCGCCTGGTCCCCCGCCACCGTCATCGGCCCGCACCCGACCGCCCCGTGGACCGGCCCCCTCGCGCCCGATCTCACCCGCATCGAGGAAATCGTCATCGCCCCCGCCTCCATCACCCACAAACCCTCCGGTGCCTACGTCATCGACCTCGGCAAGGTTTACGCCGGCATGCCGCGCATCCGTTTCTCTGGCGGCACCCCCGGCACCACCGTTACGATGCGCGGCGGCTACGTCCTCGATTCCTCTGGGGAGATCCCAGCCGACACCAAGGCCCAGTCCACGTTGATGGAATACCGCGCCATCCTCGACGGCGGCACCTTCACCTACGAACCCGTCGAGTATCTCGGCATGCGTTACCTCCAGATCGACAACGCTCCCATGCCGCTCACCGCCGACAACGTCTCCTTCGTCGCGCGCCACACCACGCTCGACGCCGACGCCTCCGCCTTCGAGTCCTCCGACCCCGCTCTCGACGCCGTCTGGTCCCTGATGAAGCACTCCCTCTTCACCTGCGCCCAGGAGGAGTTTGTCGATACCCCCACCCGCGAGAAAGGCGGCTTCCTCGGCGACTCGATCCTCCAGAGCACCGTCGCCATGCCCGTCCTCGGCGAGCGCCCGCTCACCCAGCGCGTCCTCCGCGAGTTTCTCCGCTCCATGGAGCAGCACTGGTCCAAGCCCGCCGACCTGGGCCGCATCAACGCCGTCTATCCCAACAACGATGGCGCGCGCGACATCCCCGACTTCACCCAGGCCTACCTCACCTGGGTCTGTAACTACTACCTCGAAACCGGCGACCGCGCCTTCCTCGCCGAAAACTACCCCGCCCTCAAAGCCGTCGCCGACTACGTTGCGCGCCACACCGACGCCACCACCGGCCTCGTCACCAACCTCACCGGCGGCAAAGGCCCCTACCTCTACGGCATCGTCGATTGGCCCGCCACCATGCGCTACGGCTACGACATGGCTACGGACGCCCGCACCGTCATCAACGGCTGGGCCTGCGCCGACTACGCCACCCTCGCCTT
>JBEGTN010000191.1:0-3388 GCA_041179405.1 Verrucomicrobiota bacterium | reverse complement strand
AAGGGCTGTGTCTGATGAAGGTGCATTATCCCGAGCCATGGAACCAGTGAGCGAAGAGATGACCGAGACGGGTGCGGAGCCAAAACCGGTGCCGCCAGCGGCGAAGCCCGATGGCTGGTGCGGCTTGGGACGGACCTTGCGCGACCTGGTGTTTCCGCCCTCGTGCGTGCATTGCGGCGGCCTGGTCGAGGCGAGCCCGCTGCGCCATGTGTGCGCGGCCTGCGAGCCGCTCATCGTGCGGGTGGAGTCGCCGCACTGTCCCTGTTGCGGGCACCCCTATTTCGGCGAGACCGAGGGCGAGCGGCTTTGCGTGCATTGCGAGGGTCTTCAACCGGAGTTCGGCGAAGGGAAGACGGCGGTGTTGTTCAAGGGACCGGCGCGCGCCCTCGTGCATGCGCTCAAATACCGGCACGGCCTGCATGTTTTAGAGGATATCGCGACGCTCGTGGCCGGGCATCCCGAGGTCGGCGATTTTATGCGTGGGGCGGTCTTGGTGCCGGTGCCGCTGCACCCGCGCAAACAGCGCGAACGCGGCTATAATCAGTCTCAGCTGCTCGCCGAAACCATGGCGAAGGCGGTGGGTGGCGAGGGCACGCGCGTCGAGGAATTGCTATGCCGGGTCGTCGATACCCAAACGCAAACGAATCTCGATCGCGAGCAGCGGCGGGCGAACCTCAAAAACGCGTTTGCACTGGCCCCCGGCGCGGCCATTACCGAGAGCCTGTCCTACATCCTTATCGATGACGTTTTCACCACTGGTTCCACCCTCAATGCCTGCGCCGGCGTGCTGCGTCGCGCCGGCTGCTTGAAAGTCAACGTAGTCACTTTTGGCCACGGCTGATCCACCCTGTTTCCCGTCCGCTCGTAATCCGTTCCAATTCAATCTCTTTTCGCGCCATGTCCCTATTCAGCACACCGAAGTATTCGACCGTTGGAGTTAAAAGAAAGGATATCCCCAAGGGCCTTTACACCAAGGATCCGGTTTCCGGTGAGGTGATTTTCAATGAAGAGCTTCGCGCCAACCAGATGGTGGTGCCGAAGTCTGGTTACCATTTTCCGATCGGAGCCCGCGCCCGCATCGCGGGTTTGTTTGATGTGGACTCTTTTAAGGAGTTCGACGCCTCGGTGAAGTCGGCCGATCCGCTCAAGTTTGTGGACTCCGCCCGCTACCCGGACCGCATCAAAAAATATGAAAAGGAAAGCGGCCTGCCCGAGGCCGTGATCTGCGGCACGGGCGAGATTCACGGCATCAAGGTGTCGGTCGCGGTGATGGATTTCCGTTTCTGCGGCGGCGCGATGGGCTCGGCCGTGGGAGAAAAGATCACCCGCGCCATCGAGCGTGCGATCGAGCAGAAGACGCCCTGCATCATTTTCTCGGCTTCCGGCGGCGCCCGTATGCAGGAAGGCATTTTCTCCCTCATGCAAATGGCCAAGACCAGCGCCGCGCTGGGCCGCCTCGCCGAGGCGAAGTTGCCCTACTTCTCGGTGCTCACGCATCCGACGATGGGAGGAGTCACGGCCAGCTTCGCCGTGCTGGGCGATGTCAACATTGCCGAGCCGGGCGCGCTGATCGGTTTCGCGGGCGCTCGCGTCATCAAGGACACGGTGAAGCAGACCCTGCCTCCCGGCTTCCAGACGGCGGAGTTTTTGGAGAAACACGGCTTGATCGACATGATCGTGAACCGCCTCGAACTCCGCGACACGCTGCGTAATCTGCTCTGCGCGCTGCACCTCAACAAGGCGCCGGCGGCCTGAACATCGCCCCGTGCGACGGCGGCGGGGGCGCAGGAGACCACGAATTGAACGGCGACGCCTCTCGCGACTACGCGCAGGTGCAGGATGCTTTGTTCGCGCTCAAAGCGCGCGGGGTGTCCTTCGGCATTGATCGGATGCGCTCCTTTGCCGAAGCGCTCGGCCATCCCGAGCGGGCGGTGCCGTTGATCCATGTCGCGGGCACCAACGGCAAGGGCTCGGTGGCGGCGATGGTGGCGGCCATCCTGCGCGCAGCTGGACTGCGCACCGGGCTCTACACCTCGCCGCATCTGGTGCGGTTGGGCGAACGCGTGCAGGTGGACGGCGTCGCGCTCGGCGAGGCCGAGATCATGGGCTACACGCGGGAACTCATGCCGCTGGCGGAGCGACTGGAGGCGGCGCGACCGGATTGGGGGCCGAGCTTTTTCGAGTTCATGACCGCGATGGCGTTTTTGCAGTTCGCCCGGCGCGGCTGCGGGGCGGCGGTGATCGAGGTCGGCCTCGGCGGACGGCTCGATGCGACCAACATTGTGACGCCCGAGGTGAGCGTGATCACCTCTATCGCGCTCGATCACTGCGAACTACTCGGGCATACGCTCACCGAGATCGCGCGCGAAAAAGCGGGCATCATCAAGCCCGGCGTGCCGGTGGTGATGGGGCGTATGCCGGCCGAGGCCGAGGCGGTGGTGCGCGCGGTGGCGGCGGAGCGCGGCGCGCCGCTGACGAGCGTGCGGGAGGTTTTTGGCGAGGACGTGGCGCGTTATCCGCGTCCGGCACTGGAGGGCGATTACCAGCGTTGTAACGCGGCCACGGCGACGCTCGTCGCGCGGGCGGTGGCGGGCCGATTTGGTTTAACCGAAGCGCACATCGCGGCGGGCTTGGCGTCCGTGAGCTGGCCGGGACGCTGGCAACGCACGCGCCTCGCGGACGGCCGCCTGCTCGTGCTGGACGCTTCGCATAATCCCGAGGGGGCGGAGGTCCTCGATGGATTGTTGGCGCGGCTGGTGGCGGAGACGGGGCGGCGGCCGGTGGCGATCACCGGTGTGCTCGGCACGGCGCGGGCGAGGCCGCTCCTGGCGGCGCTGGCGCGGCACGCGAGGGAGATTCATCTGGTGCGCCCGCAGCAGGCGCGGGCGAGCACGTTTGAGGAGCTGGAGGCCTTGGTGCCGGCGGCGTTCGCGGCGGGTGGCGGCGGCTTATCGCGCGGGATGGTCGAGGAGCTTTTCCCCCGGCCCGGCGTGTGCGTGGCGGGCGGGCCGGATGACGTGCTGGTGGTGACAGGCTCGATCTATCTGCTCGGCGAAGTGCTGGCTCGGCTGGAGCCCGAGCGCGGCGCGGGCGAGGGGCGTTTGCAGGATTTTTAGACTGCGCCGGGATACTAATAGTCCATAACATATAACTCTTCGGATTAGTCTAATTCGCTTTCAAACTGAGTCCGACTCCGACGCGTGGCATCCCGCAAGCGGGACCTGTGATCCGATCTGGGTTTCACCTTTCAGAAACACAGACAGGAATGTCTGTGCCACCCCGACAGCGGCCCGCATATTAAGCTCATCTTGAACGCGAATTGGAATTAGTCACAGAGCCGAGCTGGTGCCCAGACACAGAGGTCACGGAGAATAGATCAGATGAACGT
>JBEGTN010000190.1:0-3336 GCA_041179405.1 Verrucomicrobiota bacterium | reverse complement strand
CTCGGCAAGCACTTGGCGGGAGCGGGCGTCGGCGGCGGAGGCACAGGCTTGGGCGAAGAGGCCGCGCAGGGTGGTGTCGGCTTCGGCGGGGCGGTCGGCGCGGAGTTCGGCGAGGGCCTTGCCGTGCCAGGCGTTGGGGAAGGCGGGGTGGAGGCGGGTGGCTTCGGCGAAGTGGGCGAGTCCGGCGGCGGTGTCGCCGAGGGCCATCTCGGTGGCGGCGAGGCCGTGGAGCGCCCAGGCGTCGCCGGGTTTGAGTTCGAGGGCGCGGAGTTGGAAACGCTTCGCGAGGGCGGGCTGGGCGAGGCGGGCGTAGACGTTGCCCAGCACGACAAAGCTCCAGGCGTCGGCGGGGGCGAGTTTGAGGGCGTCGATGAGGGCGTCTTTGGCGGCGTCGAGGCGACCCAGCTCCATCAGGCACATGGCGAGTTCGCGGTGGGTATCGGCGCGGGTGGGGTGGAATTGGAGGACGCGTTCGTAGAGTTCGACAGCGCGTGCGAAGTCGCCGTCGCGGGCGCGTTTGGCGGCGCGTTCGGCGAGGCGGTTGGCCTCGTCGCGTTTGGCGAGGGCGGCATCGTCACCGGTGATGTAGGCGACGCCCTCGGTGATCGTCACGGTGATGTCACCGGCGAAGGCAAAGTGGGCGTGCAGGCGGGCGGCGATTTCGGCGGGCGGCAGGCTGTCGTCGAGGCCGGGGAGGAGGAAGCCGAGGTGGGTGAGAGGGATCGCCAATTGCATGGAGCGGCATTGACGGTGTTTTTCCGCGTCGGGCGAAGCAAGCGCAAGCGGACGGCGCGGGCGGCCTTCACTCAAACGCGCTGACGACGGGGCGGCCCCAGAAGTTTTCGGGGAGGGGGACGCCGAGGAGCCAGAGGGCGGTGGCGGCGGTGTCGTATTGGACGACGGGGGCGGTGACGGTGAAGCCGGGTTTCACGCCCTTACCCCAGACCACCCAGGGGATGATCACGTCGCCGGACGAGGCGTCGCCGTGAGTGCCGATCTGCGGGGCCTGGCCGCGGCGGATCATCTCGTCGAGCTCGGCCCGGCTGCGGTCGTGGCCGCCGTGGTCGGCGGTGAGGATGATGACGCTCGAATCGGCGATGCCGGCGGCGGCGATGGCGTCGCGGATGACCTTGAGCGCGGCGTCGCACTCGGCGAGGGCCTTGATTTTCTCGGGCGAGTTGACGCCGAATTTATGGCCGGTGAAGTCCGGGTCGCCGAAGTGGATGAAGAAGAGCGCGGGCGTCTCCTTTTTCAATACCTCGGCGACGGCGGCGGCGATGCCGTTGCAGTAAAAGTTCGCGGGGATGACGAAGGTGTCGAGGCCGCCGACTTGCTCAAAGGTTTTGAACTTGGACTTGGAGGCGACGATGGCGGTGCGCAGGCCCTGGGCTTTGGCGAGCTGAAAGATCGTGGGCACGGCGAGGGGTTTGGTGGCGTCCCACTCGTTCCAGGTGATCTGGTGTTTCTGGACGCCGACGCCGGTGAGCATGGAGGTGTGCGAGGGCAGGGTGAGGCTGGGCACGACGGTGTAGGCCTCCCAGGTGTGCGCGCCCTCGGCGGCCATGGCCTTGAACAGCGGCATGTCGGCGGTGGCGATGTTGGAGGGCGCGGCCTGGTCAAAGCTGATGATAAAAACGTGCGCGGCGCGGGGCGTCTGCGCGTTGGCGCCGGTGGCGAGCAGGGCGGCGAAAAGAAAGGCGAAGACGGAGCGAGCGAGGAAGGGCATGGCAGTGAGCGGGGTGGAAATGAGACAACGCATCGCGTGGGTGGTGGCGAAGTATTTCACGTTTGGGTGAAGGGTGTCGCATTAAGGTTCGATTCCGCGCCGGGCGGCGTTTGGATTGTTGATCGCCATGCCCCGAGATGAACAACCCGATTTCTTTGCCGACGAGGAGCCGCACGAGGCGCCTGCGGCCGCGCCTGCGGGCGGCGGCGGCGTGCGCGGGGCCCAGCCGCTCGCCGCGCGGATGCGTCCGCGCACGCTGGCCGAGATCGCAGGGCAGGAACACCTGACGAAGGCGGACGGGCTGCTGGCGCGGTTGATAACGAGCAATCGCTTCGGGAGCCTGGTGTTTTACGGTCCGCCAGGGTGCGGCAAGACGAGCTTCGCGGAGGTCATCGCGCGCGTGACGGGCAGCCGCTTCGTGCGGGTCAACGCCGTGATGAGCAACGTGGGCGAGCTGCGCGAGATACTCGGCGCGGCGCGGCGGCGGCCGAGCGAGCCGACCCTGCTCTTTATCGACGAGCTGCACCGCTTTAATAAATCCCAGCAAGACCTGCTCCTGCCCGACGTCGAGGAGGGGCATATCCGCTTGATCGGGGCGACGACGCATAATCCCGGTTTCTACGTCAACCCGCCGCTGCTCTCGCGCAGCCACCTTTTCCGGCTGGAGCCGCTCGCGCCTGCGGCCGTGGCGTCGGTGCTGGCGCGTGCGCTGGGCGACGCCGAGCGCGGTCTCGGCGCCTCGGGCTGCACGGCGGACGAGGCGGTGTTGCTGGACCTAGCGGGCTTGTGCGAAGGCGACCTGCGGCGGGCCTTGAACGCCCTCGAAGTCATCGTGGCGGGACTGCCGCAAGGGGCGGCGATCACGACGGCCGAGCTGGAGATTTTCGCGCGTGAGCGGCGCATCCGCTACGACGCGGACGAGGATGAACACTACGACACGATCTCGGCCTTTATCAAAAGCTGCCGCGGGTCCGATCCGGACGCCGCGCTCTACTGGCTGGCCAAAATGCTCGCCGGCGGCGAGGACCCGCGCTTTATCGCACGGAGGCTGGTTATTCTCGCCAGCGAAGACGTGGGTCTGGCGGACGCCCTGGCGCTGCCGCTGGCGGTGGCGGCGCACCATGCGTGCGAGTTTGTGGGGCTGCCCGAGGCCGAGTATGCGCTGGCCCACGCGACGCTGCACATCGCCTGCGCGCCCAAGAGCAACTCCGTGACGCTGGCGCTCGCGGCGGCGAAACACGCCCTGAACTCGCAGCCGGTGCAAAGCGTGCCGATGCCGATGCGCGACAAAGGCGGCAAAGCCAACAAACTGCTCGGCCACGGCAAGGGCTACCTCTACGCCCACGACTTTCCCGAGAACATCGCGCCGCAGTCGGGCTTGGAAAAACCGCTCGTGCTTTTCACGCCCAAGACGGCCGGCATCGAGGCCAAGCTCGCGGAGCGACTGGCCCGCTGGCGCGAGATGCGCGCGCGGGCGCTCAAGCCTTAGCCTAGAAACGGCAGTTCAAACCGACCGCGGATTACGCGGATTACACGGATAAAACAGGATACAGAAAAAACCAGTCGCCCAGACAAGTCTCCTGGCGGGTGAGTCACGGATATTTCGTAAT
>JBEGTN010000189.1:0-3042 GCA_041179405.1 Verrucomicrobiota bacterium | reverse complement strand
GTATTGGCTGAGGTTTTGGCGTTTGCGCTTGGCCAGCTGGGTGAGGCGGGTGCGGCTGCCCTTGGGCAGGCGCAGGGTAAGCACTTCATCGTTCATGTGTATGACAATGTAATACGTGCTGTCGGAGTCAAGCGGCGGAGCGGGTGCCGGGGCTCGGATGTGCTCAGGTGGCGTCCGTGTAGAGGGCGGACTCGAATCGGCGATGGCGGCGAGGTGGGCGACCGGTCAGGCTTTTCGGGAGGCGGCCGGGGTGGTGGCGTAGCGTTGGCGGTAGGCGCGGCAGAAGGTGTTGGCGTCGGCGAAGCCGCAGGCGAGGGCCACTTCCTGCACCGGGAGTTGCGTCGCGCCGAGCATACGCTGCGCCTGCTCCAGCCGCAGGCGGCGCAAGAGCTCGCCCGGCGGTTCGCCGTAGCGGCGGCCAAAGGCGCGGATGAAGTGCTCGCGGCTCACGCCGCTGCGCGCCGCCACTTCTTTCAGGTTCACCGGCGAGCGAAAATTATCCCGCAGGTAATGGTGGCCGTATTCGATCGGGTCGAGGGTGCGCGTCGCCGCCACCTGCTCGCGGTAGAGCGCGACGAGCAACTGGTGCAACAACTCCGTCTCTTGAAAACGGTCGCGAAAGGTCCGCGCGTGAAAGCGCCGGCCGATCTCCTGCATCACCGCCGCCGCTTCGCCGTCCACCGGCATACGCAGCACCGCGCCGAACTCGCCCCTCAGCCGGTCAAACCAAGTGCGCAGGCCCGCGAGGCGAAATGAAACGTAACGCAGGCGATACGGCTCGGTCACTCCCGGCGGATAACCGTAGGACGAGGCTTCGTCGTGGGTGAACAACATGGCGCTCCCCTCCGGCACGGTGGCACGTCCGGCGGCATCCTCGAAAAAGCCCGCGCCGGAAAGGGTCTGCTGCACCACCGCCTCATCGGGGCGATCACGGTGGCGGTTATCCCAAAAGTAGCCGGCGTGGGTGCGCGTTTCCTCGTGGAGGCCGGTGACGGTGGAGAAGGGGTCGGGCAGGGGAGTGGCCATGCGCCAACATCACAAAATGCGTATTTGGCATCAAGCATTGGCTCTTGGGCGTCCGGGCGTGGCGCGGTTTGGATCGCCGTCTTCCTCCCCATGACAACCTCCAAAAAATCAAAACTCTCCGGCCACGCGGCGCACACCCAGGACGCCGCCGCGCAGGGCCTCGTCGGCACGGTGCAACGCCCGATCAAGCTCACCTTGCTGGGCGCCGGCTCGGGCTTCACGCCGCGCCTGGTCAACGACGTGCTGCGCATCCCCGGTAACCAGGGCGGCGTGATCGCGCTCGTCGATATCGACCTCGGCCGGCTGCGCACGATGCGCCAGCTCGTCACCAAACTCATCGCGAAGCTCGGGCAGGAAAAGAAGTGGAAGGTCGTCGCCTCGCCAGACCGCGTCGAGGTGCTCAAGAGCAGCGACTACATCGTGAACTGCATCGAGGTGAGCGGTCTCGAGTGCGTGCGGCACGACAACGACATCCCGCTCCGCTACGGCATCGACCAGTGCATCGGCGATACCATCGGCCCGGGCGGCTTGTTCAAATCACTGCGCACCATCCCGGTTTTTCTCGCCGTGCTGCGCGATTGCGAGCGGCTTTGCCCGCAGGCCCTCGTGCTCAACTACACCAACCCGATGGCAATGATGTGCACCGCCGCCGGCCGCACCTCGTCGATGCAGGTCGTCGGCCTCTGCCACAGCGTGCAGGGCACCAGCCACCTGTTGGCCAACTACGCAGGCGTGCCCTACGCGGAGCTGGATTGGGAATGCGCGGGCATCAACCACCTCGCCTGGTTCACCACCCTGGAGCACAAGGGCGTTGATCTCTACGCGGATCGTCTGCATCGGAAATTTACCGCCGACCTCGCCGCCGCCGAGGCCGAGCGCGCCGCCGGCATCACGTCCTACGACAGCGCCGACGTGAAGGACTGGGGAAAATCAAAGCCCCGCACCTACAAGCAAACCGATCTCGTGCGCAAAGACATGTGCGTGAATTTCGGCGCGTTCATCACCGAGAGCTCGGGCCACCTTTCCGAATATCTGCCCTACTACCGCAAGAGTGAGGCCGGCCGCGCGTTGCTCCGGCAGGGTTACGACGGCGGCACGCGTTTTTATGCGACCAACTGGCCGGAGTGGCGCAAGCAGGCCGACGCCTCGCGCAACGCCATGCTCAAGGGCGCCGAGTCCATCGACTGGGCGCGTTCATGGGAATATGCGTCGTGGATCATCGAGGCGCGCGAGAAGGACGCGCCCTTCCGCATTCACGGCAACGTGATGAACAATCACGGCGGAGCCGGCCAACTGATCACCAACCTGCCCGCCGACGCCTGCGTAGAGGTCGCCTGCCTGATCGACGGCAACGGGATTCACCCGACGCGCCACGGGGCCTTGCCGCGCCAGATGGCGAACCTGTGCGCGACGAATCTAGGGATGTTCGACCTCGGCGCGCAGGCCGTGATAGAGCGCAGCAAGGAGGCGGCGATCCACGCATTGATGCTCGACCCGCTCTGCGCGGCGGTCTGCACGCCCTCGCAGATTCGGGCGATGACGCTGGAACTCTTCGAGGCGGAGAAGGCGTATCTACCGGATTACCGCTGAGGGCGGCGGAGCGGTGGCGGTTTTTTAAACCACGGATTAACACGGATAGACACGGATAATACCCGATGGGCTTTGGGGGGGCCGATGTAGGCCCGACCGGTGGTCGGGCGGTTTTGCTCTCCGGGGAAAACCCGACCACCGGTCGGGTCTACATCGGGCCGGGTGAGAATCTGAAATTAATCGCGCGATGCCTTGGGATTGAGGGTAGGGCGGGACCGCTGGGCCCGCCGCGGCGGAGACGGGGCGACGGAGCGGTCGCACGCGAGGTGCGCCCCTACGACGGAGGCGGCATTCGCAAGCAAACGCTACGGCGGAGCGGTCGGCAGGCGCAGGGTGAAACGGGCGCCGGCGTCGGGGAGGTTTTCGGCGGTGAGGGTGCCTTCGTGCAAGACCACGATTTGCCGGGCGATGGCGAGGCCCAGGCCG
>JBEGTN010000188.1:0-2858 GCA_041179405.1 Verrucomicrobiota bacterium | reverse complement strand
TCACACTCAATGGTGCTCTTTCCGGACCGGGATTTACCAAGACCGGCGACGGCACGCTTACCCTCGGTGGCAGCACGAGCGGTAATATCGCTGTCAACGGCGGCACCCTCGCTGTCTCCAGCACGGGCTCGCTGAGCGGCACCACGGTCACTATCGGTTCGGGCGCTGGCTTTAAATACAACGGCACCTCTGCCTTTACCGGCACCTTGGTCAACAACGGCGGCACGATCTCCGGCTCCGGCGCACTGAACATCGATCTCGCTCTCAACAGCTTGGCTGACCACGTCGCCCCAGGCAATAGTCCCGGTATCCAAACCTTCGGTGCCGACCAAAATTGGTCTGCCTTCACCTACGACTGGGAGACCAATAACTTCACCGGCACCACCGCTGGCACCGATTTCGACAAGATCGCCATCACCGGCAGCCTGACGCTCAACAGCAGCAATGCCTACCAGTTCAACGTGCTCTCACTGGACGCAGGTAATGCTTCTGCCGCTGTGCCGAACTTCAGCGAGACCACCACGTCCTGGACCGTCGCCAGCACCACCACCGGCATCACCGGCTTCAACGCCACTAACTGGACGGTGGACGCCAGCAACTTCCTCAACGCCGATACCGGCACTTGGAGCCTCGCCCTAGGTAATAGCAACAACGACCTGATCCTGACCTACACCGCCATCCCCGAGCCCTCCGCCTATGCCGCTCTCGTCGGCCTTGGCATCGTCGGCTTCGTCGCCTATCGTCGTCGTCGCACCGCGAAACAAGCCGCCTAAGCCGGCGCTTAACACCCGATCCTCCGCGAGGAGGATCAATACCCAAACCGCCGCCGGTGCATCGCACCCCGGCGGTTTTTCATTCGTGTAGCGCCCGTGCCGGGCGCGTTCGGGTGGCTCGACAAAAAACGGCCGACACGGCCGTCACTCCACGAGCACGGATTTTTTTACCACAGAGACGCAGAGATCGGGCCAATCGGTTACCGGTCTTAACTTAGCGCGTATTAGCGATACTTAGCGGTTTTCCAGCTCCGGGAATTTTGATGGTCTTCATCCGTGTCTATCCGTGTGCATCCGTGGTTAACTTTTCGGGTTCCGGGTATCTCTGCGTCTCTGTGCCTCGGTGGTGAAAATACGATTTTTTACCGCGAAGGGGCGCAAAGAGACGCGAAGTTGGAGGGAGATTTTCTCTGACGTTGCACATCTGGATTAAAGGTAGGGCGTGACCGCCGGGCACGCCGATTCGGCTGCGATTCCCGCTTGAATAGCGCGGCGGTCCCAGTCCCGCCTGCGGGACCCTACCTGTAGGCTATAACCATCGGTTACCCTAAAACCGGCGATGGAAACCGCGGATTACGCGGATGAACGCGGATATCAGAAAATTACGGAATATCCGTGACTCACCCGCCAGGAAACTTGTCTGGGCAACTGGTTTTTCTGTATCCTGTTTTATCTATAGCGCCACCGATTTTCTTGGACACGGGACAGTAACCAACCCGAAAGCCAATGAACCCGATGTCCATGCCGATCACACCAATCCCGGGCGCAGTCCCGACCAGCAAGCCGGAGTTTCCGGAGGCGGAGCCTCGCGTTGCGCGAGGCGTAGCCTCCGGGAACTCCGGCTTGGAAACACCGCCGCTGCGCTGGCGCGCCAAACGAAAGGCGGAGGTCGTGTTGCGACTTCTGCGAGGCGAGCCGCTCGACAAGATCAGCCGTGAGACGGCGGTGCCGATCCCTCGCTTGGAAGAATGGCGCTCGCAGGCCCTGGCCGGGATCGAGCAAGCGTTGCAGGCGCGCGAGACGTCCGATCCCGCGCAACAAAAACTCGACGAGGCCAACCGGCGCATCGGCGAGCTGAGCATGGAAAACGAGCTGCTTCGAGCCCGGTGCGAGAAGAACGGCCCTTTTGCGCTGAGGAGGTCGCGGCCATGAGCACCGCCACCTCCCTCGTCTCTCGACAGGTTTATGGCGTGCGGCGGGTCTGCGAGGCCTGGGGCATGTCCCGCTCCAGCTTCTATGCGGCCCGCTCGGTGCCGACTTCTGCGGCTGCTCCGGGCAAACGCGGGCCCAAGGTCGCGCTGGACGACGACTCCCTGCTCGCGCTCATCCGCGAGGATCTGGCGGCATCCCCCTTCAAGGGCGAGGGCCACCGCAAGGTCTTCGGCCGTTTGCGCCACGTCCAAGGCCACCGTGTCGGCCGCAACCGCATCCTGCGCCTGATGCGCCTGCATCGGCTGCTCTCGCCTCATCGCGCCGCCGCCGCCCCCGCCAAGGCGCACGACGGACGCATCTGCACCGACGCGCCCAACGTGCGCTGGGCGACCGACGGGGCGAAAGTGTGGACCAGCGAGGACGGCTGGCTGTGGGTGTTCACCACCGTCGAGCACTGGAACGGCGAGTTGCTCGGCCATCATGTCTGCAAACGCGGCGACCGCCTCGCCGCCTACGAGCCTGTCGCCCAGGCGGTGAACCGTATCTTCGGTTCCACCCGCGCCGACGCCGCCCGCGGGGTCGAACTTCGCCACGACCACGGCAGCCAATACCTCACCGACTACTTTCAAGGGCAAAGCCGCTTCCACGGCTTCACCCCCAGCTTCGCCTTCGTCGGTGAGCCCCAGACCAACGGCGTCGTCGAACGCTTTAACCGCACCTTCAAGGAGCAACTCATCCACGGGCACACCCACAAAAACCGCGCGGAACTCGCCGCCGCCCTCGCCGCCTTCGCCGACCTCTACAACCGAGAATGGCGTCTCGAAAAACTCCGCTACCGCAGCCCGCTCGAAGCCCGCCGCGACCACCAAACATCCCTCCGCTTAGCCGCCTGATTTAACTTTGCCTTGTGTCCAAGAAACCGGTGCCGACACA
>JBEGTN010000187.1:0-4257 GCA_041179405.1 Verrucomicrobiota bacterium | reverse complement strand
CACCGGACGAAGCCTGCTCTTCCCTAGCCTGAGCATGATCCTCAAAGAAACGAACGGTCGCACCCTCGCTTTCGCGATCATCGCCCTGTGGGTGGCAGGCTTTGCGGCCGCCCTGATTTCGCTCGGATCGGATAAAGCCGTCGCACTCGTCATATCGCAGCCGATGGGCCGCACCTACTCCGACCTGCGGCTGTTTCCCTCCTCACGCCAGGAATTCGCCAACGGCGGTAATCCCTACCTCGCCAACCCCAGCGACTATTGGGGCAGGACTTACAACTACCCGCGACTCTGGCTGAGCTTCATGCGCTTTCCGGAAAGCGCGGTGCCACTCATCGGCACCGCGCTGATCCTGGCGTGGCTGGGCGGGCTGGGTGCCTGGTGCGGTGTGCTCACTTGGCGGCAAGGCCTAGCCGGAGGCTTGCTGGCCTGCTCCCCCCCCGTGATTCTCGGGCTCGAACGAGGCAATACCGACTTTGTCATTTTCCTGCTCATGCTGCTCGCCCTGTGCGCCCTTGGCCGGGGGAAAGCAAACTGGGCCTGGCTCACCATCCTGGGCGCTTTTGTGCTAAAGCTCTACCCCGTCGTCGCTTTGTTTTCTTTTGTGAGGCTAGGGTGGTCTCGCGCCATGCCGCGTCTGGCGCTCGGACTGGCGGCATGCGCCCTCTACTTTATCACCTTCCGGGAAGAATTGAGCCTGGCCATTGGGAATACCCCGAAGGCCGTGTTGTCATCCTATGGATCGACAATCTGGATACAGGTCATCGCCTACCTGGCCAACAAGTCATCGGATAAGATTTATACCGCCACCCCGCTCCTTCTTCATGTCAAACTTTGGGCCGCGTGCCTCGTGCTCGTCGCCTTCACCTTGGGCTGGCGCAAAACAAACACCGCCGAGACTCCGCCGCCCGACCGGCACCTGGACGGGTTCTGGCTCGGCGCGATCATTTTCGCCGCCACCTTTATCGTCGGCGCGAGCTATGATTATCGCCTGATTTTTCTTTTGCTCTGCGTGCCCTGGCTCTGGAAGCGAGATCCGTCCGGCTCCCGTGATACCCTCCGGGTTAAAACCATCGCCTCCGTCATGCTTTTTGGGTGCCTCTGGCTAAACCCCCATTGGTGGTTCCCGTTGATACACTTGCGTGAATTCTGCACCTGGAGTCTCCTGATTTCCCTTGGCTGGTTGCTCGGCAACACTTGTCCGTGCCTTCCGCAACATTGGAAACGCTACACTAATCTTCTTCGCCTTCGTTCACCCCAATTCGCAGCCGACACCACTATTCCCCGCTGACCTCCGCCTTTATCCGTGCTCCGAAGCCCTATCCGTGGTCATCATGACCACTTGCCAAGCCCGCGCCAACTCATGTCCGCTCCCGACCCAGCTCCTTTCTCCGTCCCCGCCCTAGAGGTCCGGGACCTCGTCAAAACCTACGCCGGCGTCACCGCCGTCCACCGCATCAGCTTCACCGTCGCGCGCGGCGAGATCATCGGCCTGCTCGGCCCCAACGGCGCGGGCAAGAGCACCACCATGCGCATCCTCACCGGTTACCTCCCCGCCACCGCCGGTAGCGTCACCGTCTGCGGCGTCGATGTCGCCAGCCATCCCTCCGAGGTCAAAAACCTCATCGGCTACATGCCGGAAAACAACCCCCTCCCCGACGACATGCGCGTCTCGGAGTATCTCTACCTGCGCGGCCGCCTCAAGGGCCTCACCCGCCGCCGCCTCCACCCCCGCTTCGACGAGGTCGTCCAGCTCTGCGATCTCGGCCGCGTCCGCCACCGCATCATCGGCAAGCTCTCCAAGGGCTACCGCCAGCGCGTCGGCATCGCCGACGCCATCCTCGCCGAGCCGCCTGTCATCATCATGGACGAGCCCACCATCGGCCTCGACCCTCATCAGATCCTCGCCGTGCGCGACCTCATCGCCGGCCTGCGCGGCCGCATGACCGTGCTTATCAGCTCCCACATCCTGCCCGAGGTCGAGGTCACCTGCGATCGTGTCATCATCGTCAACCAAGGCCGCGTCGTCGCCTCCGGCACCCCCGCCGAGCTCCGCCGCGAATGGCTCGGCCCAGGCCACTACGAGCTCGAGCTCGCCGGCCCGCTCGACGCCCTTCCCGCTCTCCTCGCCGCGCTGCACCCCGAGCTCGCGCTCGTGTCCGCGCCCGCTTCCCCCGACGCCGAGGGCTTCGCCTCCCTCCGGCTCACCGCTCCGCCCGCCGCCCCCGACCTCCGCGAGTCACTGGTCAACGCCCTCGCCCGCGATCCCCGTTTCCGTCTCCGCGCCCTCGCCCGCACCCGTCACACCCTCGAAGGCGTCTTCCTCGCCGCCACCCAAAACACCGCCGCCTGAGCCGAGGTGTTTCCTTCGTTTCCGAACCCTTAATCTTAATCTTTCACCTTAACCTCGCCGCGCCCCGCGCGACGTCACCCATGCGTCCCTTCCGCATCCTTCTCGGCCACGAGCTCCGCATGCTCCTCGTCAGTCCGGCCACCTACATCGCCGCCACGCTGTTCCTCATCGTGATGGGGTTCATCTTCGCCGGCATCCTCGAGTCCTTCGCGTCCGCCGCCCAGGAGGGCTCGCCCGCCTCCACCTTTTTCCAGCTCTTCTGGATTCCCGTCTTCTTCATGGTTCCCCTGCTCACCATGAAGTCCCTCGCCGAGGAACGCCGCCTCGGCACCCTCGAGACCCTGCTCACCACCCCCGTCACCACGACGCAGGTCGTCTTCGCCAAGTTCTTCGCCGCCTACGCCCTTTATCTCGGGCTCTGGGCCGCCACCGGCGGCTTCTTCTACATCCTGCAACTCTTCGCCGGCGGCTCCTACCGCCTCGATTTCGGACCGCTCATCGGCGGCTACCTCTTTATCGCCGTCTCCGGCGCGCTCTTCGTCGCCCTCGGCATCTTTGCCAGCTCCGTCACCCGCAACCAGGCCGTCGCCGGCATCCTCGCCTTCGTCTTGCTCCTCCTCCTCGTCATCGGCACGCGCTACACCTCCACCCTCGAACTTCTCAAGCTCGACTCGATGGCCTCCTTCCGCGCCGCCATCGACTACGTGCAAGTCTTCACCCATCTCGACGACTTTACCCGCGGCGTCGTCGATACCCGCCAGATCCTCTTTTACCTGAGCGGCTCCGCCCTCGCCCTCCTTTTCAGCATCTTCGGCGTCGAGGCTAAACTCCTCCATAGTTAACCCGCCCCCCTTCAATCCTTCAGCCTTTTCCTTCGCTCTCCTCCGCAATGCCCGCCGCCGCCACCACCAGCTTCCGCTCCGCCCGCTGGACCCGCACCGCCCACCTGTTTGCCCAGGCGGTCCTGCTCCTCACCCTTGTCGGCGGCCTCAACTACCTCGCCACCCTCCACGCCTGGCGCTTCGACCTCTCCCGCCACCACCGCCACTCCCTCTCCCCCGAGACGCGCTCCTACCTCCACGAGCTTCCCGTCCCGGTCAAAATCATCGTCACCCTCACCGACAGCAACGACGACGACGCCATCTCCCAGGCCTACCGCGATGTCCGCAATCTCCTCCGCGACTACGTCGAGGCCTCCGCCGCCAACCCCAAGGCCCCCATCGTCGTCGACTACGTGGACGTTTACCAAAACCGCGTCGCCGCCCAGAAATACGGCATCAACCAGCCCAACATCATCGTCGTCTCCTCCGGCGGCAAATCCCGCTACATCGAACGCCGCGAACTCTACACCACCAAGGACGGCCAGAAGATCGCCTTCAAAGGCGAGCAGGCCCTCACCGCCGCCATCCTCGACGTCTCCCGCCCCGAAAAACAAAAAATCTTCTTCCTCGCCGGTCACGGCGAGATGAGCCTCGCCGACACCGACCCCGCCCGCGGTCTCTCCCTCCTGTGCAGCCAGCTTGAGCTGCGCAACTTTGAGCTGCGCACCTTCAACCTCGCCACCGACGACCGCACCCAGCTCCGCGACGCCGCCCTCCTCGTCATCGCCGGCCCCCAGAGCCGCTACAGCGCCAACGAGCAAGAGCTCCTCCGCCGCACCCTCTCCACCCAGGCCGGCCGCGTCCTCGCCCTCCTCGGCCCCGCCGCCCCCCACGGCCTCGACGACCTGCTCTACGACTGGGGCGTGCTCGCCGACGACGTGCTCATCCTCGACGACGGCCCCGAGGGCCGCTCCGACACCGGCGACCTCATCCTCTACCCCACCGCCAGCGGCCACCCCGTCGTGGACGTTCTCGCCAGCAGCGGCGTCCCCCTCCGCTTCGGCCCCTCCCGCTCCGTCCGTGCCG
>JBEGTN010000186.1:0-4216 GCA_041179405.1 Verrucomicrobiota bacterium | reverse complement strand
TTATGCAGGGTATAGAGTTCGGCGAGCCGCTCCAGCAGCCGGGCCGGGCGCGAATCACAACCGAGGTCGATTTCCTTCAAACGGGGTATAAACAGCCCGAGCAAACCCGGATCGACATCACCACCGGCGAGCCGCAGATCGCTCAAATCGGCTTCACGGTCCGCCGGAAAAACCGAGCCGGGCAGTGGAGGCGCAGACGTGCCGCGCGCGAACGCATCCGAAACAAACACCCCGTGAATCGCTTCCGCCGGATGCGAGCCGAGCCAGCCAACGATACCGCAGTGGTTGCCCTGCTCCGAGAGCAGATTCCACAGGGCTTTGGTGCGCCGCGCCGCTCCCGAAATCGGCGTCGCCCGACCGCTCCCTTCATCGATGCTGGCGAAACCGTGGATGCCGTGTTGTTCGGGGTCTTTACCGGTCGCGATAGTCGTCCACGCCATCGGAGAGGACGCGGGCGCGCAACCGTCGATCAGACCGAAGGCACCCGCGCCGGCAATACGTGCCAGGCACGGCATGTGCCCGGCGGCGAGTTGTTCGCGTGCGATCCCGAAATCGGCCCCGGCCCAGCCGACGAGGAGCACCTTGGCCGCAGACTTCGCCCGGCGAGACTCGGCGACGCCCGCGACGTTCATCAGCGGTCGGCGACAGGACTCAGGCCGCCAAGGCCGCAAGCCTCTGTCTGCGACGGCTCATCATCAGGGCCGAACCGGCCAGCACGGCACCCGCCATGATGGCGGCGGATTCAGCAGGCTCGGGGATGGAGCCAGCGGCGATGGGCGCGCCGGAATCCTCGTAGGCCCAGTCGATCACCGTCAGGGTGTCGGGACCGCCCAAGATGCCCGTCGCGAAATAGTTGAGCTGAATCCAGCCATAGAACGGAACTCCGTTCGCGTTCATCTCGAAGCCATAGTATCCGCCGCCGCCGCCGAACCAATCTCCGCCACCAGCCCTCGTCAGATCGCCACTAAGCGCCCCAAAATCCGAAACGGCATCTATGACCGCTCCAGCGGAAAGTTTTGACGCACCGCTACTTGGGGTGACGACCGGCTTGGTGTTGATGATATCGTTAAACGAACTACTGAGCAGGGTATTTTGAGGAATGCCGCCGCCCCACTGAAACGAGATATCATAACCTGGGAGACCAGCCCCATCATTACTCACTTCACTGCCGCCACCATCCACATCAATGAAAAGCCTGCTGACGTTGTAGGTCGCCGTCTCCTGCCCGGGCGTCGGAGTAAAATAGACGATGGACGCCGAGGCGACACCCGCGCCGGAAAACGCGGCAAGCGCGGTCGCGGCGGGCAACAATGGATTTCTCGATACGGGAGCAACGCGCGCGGATTTCGAAGTCATCATGGTTGTTTTTATACACTACGCCCGATCCGCTAATAAGTGTCGATAGCCAATGCCGTCACTTCGCAACAAACTCGACCGACAAACTCTGGATTTTGCGGAGCTTATCATGATGCAGCCATTGCTGAGGAGAGCTGATCGCGCGCCAGGCAGGCAACCCGATGAAGGAGCTGAAGCCGATCTGCCCTTCCAAGCGCGCCAGCGCGGCCCCGAGGCAGGAGTGGGCTCCATCGCCGAAAGAAATATGCGGCGGCCCGCCGCGCCCCAGATCAAGGCGATCGGGCTCCGCATAGATCGCCGGATCGCGGTTGGCAGCGGCTAGGACCAGCATCACACGCTGCCCGGCTTCGATCATCCGTCCGTTGATTTCCGTGCGCGCACCGGCGACTCGGGGCGTCATCTGCAAGGGGCTTACGAAGCGGAGCAACTCCTCGGTGGCGGCGGCCGCTTCCAACTCGCCTCGCCGCCATCGGTCACATTCGAGAGGATTTTCCACCAAGGCGAGCAAGGCGCCGCCGAGAAAGGCGGTCGTCGTATCCATGCTCGCCATGAACAGGAAGTAGGCCTGCACCGCGAGATCGCGGTCGCTGGCGGGCAGGTCGTCGGGCGCGATCTGGATCATCCGTGTCAGCCCATCCGCACGCGGGCGGGCGCGACGTTCGCGAATCTGACCGTGAAGATAGTCGAGACCGAGCGCGATACGGGCGTTGATCGCGCGAAAATCCGCCGGCGCACTTGAACGATTCAGCAGAGTAATCGCCGCCCCCTCGCCACACTCCGCCAAGAAGGGTGCGTCCTCGACGGGCAAGCCCAGCAGCTCCGTGATCACCTGGACGGGCAGCACGTCGGCGAAGTCTTTCACCAAGTCGAGGCCCCCGCGTTTCACTCCGTCCGCCAAAAGCGCGTCGGCCACGCTACGGACCAAGGGCGCGATTTCGGTGAGTGGCCGCGAGTTCATCACCCGCGCCAAAAAACGCCGCACCGTCGCGTGACCGTGATCCGAGCGGGTGACCGCCATCGCTTCGGCCACCGCACGCACCGCCGGAAAGCGTGAATCATGGTTCACTGCCGCGCCGACCGCACCGCCGAGATCGAAAGGGTGAAACGCGGGATTGCGCAGGATCGCCCGCACGTCGGCATGCCGCGTCAGCACCCACTCGCCGTGCTGCTCCGACCAAAACACCGGATCGCTGCTCCGCAGCTGTTTATAAACGGGATAAGGATCCGAAAGAAAACCAACCCGCGACGGATCGTAAAGCGACACGGGGGGCGTGACAGGGGAGAGCGCGGAACGATTCAAGACCCGCGCAGCGAACGCGGCCGATTCCCGTAGGTAAAGTGAATTCAAGCTCCGCGCCCCAGTTGCCCGCCGCCTATTCCCTCTCGCCACCCCGAACGCGAAAAAATAATCGTCAACGATGGAAAACTCCCGCCTGGTCCAGCAATTCACCTTCCTCACCGAGGCCCTGCGGCTCTCCGAGGTGCTACGCCAAACCCTGCTCCCGACCAGCCGGAGGCGCGAGAACGACGCCGAGCACTCCTGGCACTTGTGCCTGATGGTCATCGTGCTGGCCGAGCACAGCAATGTGCCTATCGACACGATTCGAGTCCTTAAAATGCTGATAATACACGATTTGGTCGAGATAGACGCGGGCGACACCTACGCCTACGACACCGCCCGCATGGCCAACCAGCATGAACGCGAGGCCCTCGCCGCCGACCGGATTTTCGGCCTCCTGCCATCGGATCAGGGTGCGTCGCTCCGCGCTAGCTGGGACGAGTTCGAGGCACGCCAGACTCCCGAGGCGAAATTCGCCGCCGCACTCGACCGCCTGCAACCGGTGTTACTCAATATTCTGACCGACGGCGTCAAATGGCGCGAGCACGGCGTCACTTTGCCCAAGGTCCTGGCCCGCAACGGTCACGCAATCGAAGGCTCGGCGGCTGTCTGGGCTTACGTGCGCGGATTGCTCGACGAGGCGGTCGCAAAAGGCTCGCTGCCTGCGGCCTGAGCGCAAGACACCCCCGCCACTCTCTACGCCGCGCCGGGGTTCAGTTTTCGCTCGGTCAGAGGCAGCATGACGCCGCGACGGAAAAGCGTCACCTGGCCGGTGCTGGACGAAACCACGATGGCCACGCACTCGGTGGCCACGCTCACGGCGGCGGCGGCGGCGTGCCGGCTGCCCAGTCCGCTCGGCAGGGCGTGCTCGTTGTCGGCCGCCTGCAGAAGGCTGCCGGCGGACACGACCACACCGTCGCCCCGGATAACGAACGCACCGTCGAGAGAGGAGAACTCCTTCACCGTCTCGTCCATGAAGGGGTTGAGGATGTTCCGGTCCTCCTCCTTGTATCCGTAAAACGGATTCAACACCAGCGGCTTGGTCAGGCGCTCCACGCTGGAGGTGTCGCCGACCACGAAAAGACAGCCGACCGGACGGCCTTCGCGGCCCTCGACCCCGAGCTCCATCGCCACGCCGATGACGCGCTCCAGCACCTCCGGCTTCACGTCGGGCGGGAGCAGGTCGGCATGGCCGCCGAGCAGGGTCTGAAACTCGCGCTCCACGTCCACGATGACGACGGTGTCGAACTGGTTGCTGCCCGCGATGCCGCCCACACAACAGATGCGGTCGTTGAAGTTAATGATACCGCGCGTCAGCGCCACGAACATGGCGCTGCGCAACTGCGCCATGCGCTGGGTCGAGAAAGAGCGCACCTGCACAACGTCATAGTGTCGCGCGTTCGCATCGTCGGCGTCGCCCGGATCGACGTGGTTGCGCGTCACCAGGATGGTTTTGGTCTTGGGAAACCACGCCCCCGGCTCGATGCCGCCGACGAAGGCGTCGCCGAAGACCATGATGGT
>JBEGTN010000185.1:0-5057 GCA_041179405.1 Verrucomicrobiota bacterium | reverse complement strand
CTTCGCGCCCTCCGGCAGCAGTCCCAGCAAATCATCCAGAATCGCCCACTCATCAGCCGCCGCCTCGACCCCCACCTTCCACTTAAAAACCCGAAACCCCAGCTCCAGCTTCGGCTCCACCGCCGCCAGTGCCGCTCGCCCAGCCGGCAACAACCCCGCCACCGGCAAAAATTTAACAGCCGCCCCCCGACCTCCGTTCTCAGCTCCGTCCCCCAACGCCGCCGCCAAGCCCGCCCGCACGCACCCGCACCCCACCGGCACGCGCTCAAGCGCGTCCGCCAAATCCACCGCGCGCCCCTCCAATCCCGCCAGCGCCGCCTCCGCCGCCTCCAGCGTCTCGCTTCCGAACCACGAAATCGGTGCCACCTCACCCCACCCGACCGCTCCCGTCTCCCGGCCTCCCGCCTCGATCCGCGCCGCACGAATCAAAATCCCCTCGCGCTCCGCCCAAGGCCCATGAGCAGTCCGCACCGTGTTCAAAAACGGCAGGCGATAACGTCGATGGTCGATCTTCCACATAGTCTCCCGCCAAAGGAGCCCCGCCCCGCCACAGGGTCAACCCCACTGGCTAGTCACACTCAAATCCCCCTCGAAAAACAAATTGCCCTCCCGCGACCGCGCCTTAATCCGTTCACGGCAATCCATGAACAAGGTTGCCACGTCCTCCACCGCTTCCAGCCAAGTCCCGTCCGCCTGCGCCGCCGACGCCGACTTCTACCAGCCCGCCGAGCGGTTCTTCCCCGCCAGCCTCCCCGTCGCCCTCACCTTCGACGACGTCTCCCTCGCCACCCTCTACTCCGACATCCTCCCCAAGGACGCCGACACCTCCATCGCCCTCTCCGAGGCCCTCAACCTCTCCATCCCGGTCGTCTCCTCCGACATGGACACCGTCACCGAGTCCCGCATGGCCAAGACCATGGCGCTCAACGGCGGCCTCGGCCTCATCCACTACAACATGCCGGCCAAGGACCAGGTGAAAGAGGTCGCACGCGTAAAGCGCCACATCCACGGCCTCATTCAGGACCCCATCACCGTCGGCCCCGATCTCCGCATCGGCGACATCCTCGAACTCGTTGAGGTTAAAAAATACGGCTTCCGCACCTTCCCCGTGCTCGACGCCGCCGGCAAACTCATCGGCCTCCTTCCCGGCTCCGCTGTCCGCGAGCGCTACAAAACCCGCTCCGTCGCCGAGACCATGACACCGCGCGCCGACCTGCTTACCGTTAACGCCCGCGCGCTCAAGCCCGACCCAATCAAGGCCGCCGACACCTTCTTCTCCGAACACGTCGGCATCCACAAAATGCTCGTCGTCGATGACCACGACCAGCTCCGCGGCCTCGTCACGTTCTCCGACGTGGATCGCATCATGAACGATGCGAAATCCCGCCGCAAACCCGCCCGCGACGCCGATTTCCGTCTCGTCGTCGGCGCCGCCATCGCCCCCGTCCGCCTGCCCGACGGCGCCCTCGACCGCGACCAGATCATCACCCACGTCGGCCACCTCGTGGACGAGGCCATCGACGCCGTCGCCATCTCTACCGCCCACGGCCACACCGCCGGCGTCGGCGACATGGTGCGCATGATCCGAGACGCCTTCCCCCACCTCACCATCATCGCTGGCAACGTCACCTCCGGCGCCGGCGTGGAGTTCCTCGCCGAGCGCGGTGCCAACGTCGTCAAGATCGGCCAAGGCCCCGGCTCCATCTGCACCACCCGCATCGTTGCCGGCGTCGGCATTCCCCAGCTCACCGCCCTCTACGTCGCCTCCCGCGCCGCTCAGGCGAAGGGCGTCAAAATCCTCGCCGACGGTGGCATCACCAAATCGGGCGACATCGTCAAGGCCCTCACCCTCGCCGACGCCGTCATCCTCGGCGGCCTGCTCGCCGGCTGTCGCGAAGCACCCGGCGAGATCATGGAGATCAACGGCAAGGTCTATAAACAATACCGTGGCATGGGCTCCCTCGCCGCCATGCAAGCCGGCAGCGCCGCCCGCTACGGCCACGACAAAACCGACAAGACCCGCAAACTCACGGCAGAGGGCATCGAGGCCCTCAAGGAGGTCTCCGGCAGCGCCGACGACGTGTTGGCCAACCTCGTCGGTGGCCTCCAAAGCGGCATGGGATACCTCGGTGCCAAAGACCTCGCCACCCTGCGCGAAAAAGCCCGCTACATCCGCGTGAGCCCCGCCGGCCAAAAAGAAGCATCCCCCCACGACGTGATCGAGATCAAAGCCGGCACCAAGGGCTGAGTCGTCCGTTCGGAGTCCTGCTCGCAATTTCCATTTTTCAAATTCACCTTCCTCCCATGCGACGCGTCGAAGGCGATATGCTCATCATCGGGAAACCGCCGGAACTCACCCCGTGGCAAAGCTTCGTGCGCTTGCAAAAACGCGCCCGGCTCCTCTCCAAAGGCAAGGGTTTCGCCCCCGGTGTCTATCGTTTCAAAAGCCATGAGGAATTGCGCGAATGGACCCTGAACAACCGGAAGGTTTAAGTCGTCCTCCTGACGACGACGATTTGGTCCGTCTCGCCCGCGAACTCAACCGCCTCGGAGTGCGCTACGTGGTCATCGGCGGATTTGCCATCAACCGTCTCGGCTACAACCGCGCCACCGAGGACATCGACCTGCTCATCGCCCGAGACCTCGCGAATCAACGCCTCGTCAAACAGGCGCTCGAAATTCTACCCAACCGTTTTATTCGCGAGCTTGGCGATGAAGACATCGCCCAGTGGGTCGTCGTGCGCATCAGCGACGACATCCTCGTTGATCTCATGACCGAGGCCTGTGGCGTGGGTTTCGATGAAGCCCAGACAGACATCGAAATAGAAATCATCCAAGGCGAACCTATTCCCTTTGCCGGACCAGAACTTATGCTGAAGCTCAAACGCGGCCTTCACGAAAAGGATCAACTGGACCGCAGCTTCATCCAACGCGTCATCACCGAGCGGAAAAAACATAAAAGTCCCTGACCTCCGTTTTCCCGTCCAATCGTTCGGGGTCCCCTGCGTTTCCGTCATTGCCCGCGACCGTCTCCGGCGTATTTGCTTCTCCCTTTTGCCGCCATGCCGCTCCTTCCTTTCACCAGCCGTCTCATCGCCGATGTCGGCATCTCCCTCGGTGACGAGGGCAAAGGCCGCCTCATCCCCGAGGTCGTGCATGAGCTCGCCGGCTCCAGCCACCCCGTCACCGTCGTCCTGAAGGTCAACGGCGGCGCCAACTCCGGCCACACCGCCGCCGGCATCAAACTCAACTTGCTGCCCTCCGGCGTCGTCGAAAAAGAGATCCCCACTCTCGCCATCGGCGCCGGCGTCGTCGCCGATCCGCGCAAGGCCTGGTGGGAGGCGCAACCCCTCGAAAAGAAGGGCTACAAGGTCCTCGACCGCCTCGTCATCGACGAGCGCTCCATGGTCTCGGATGTCTGCCACCGCCTGCTCGACCTCGCCTGGGAAGACTACCGCGTCAACGTCCTCGCCGAGGAGCCGCGCGGCTCCACCGGACGCGGCATCACCCCCGCCTACGCCGACGAGGTCGGCCAGTGGCAGATCACCTACGCCGATTTCCTCGGCTCGCGCGAGGACTACGCCCGCAAGCTCGCCCAGCGCGCCGACCGCGCCCTCCGCACCATCCAGCATGTCTGCCAGGTCTCACCCGAAACTTTCGCCGGCTTCTTCGATAAGCTCTCCCAAGCCGAACTCCGCGCCAACTCCGAGGCCATCGAGCTAGGGGTGTTCACCGCCGCCGAGTTCGACTTTCTCCGCTTTCGCGGCAACGCGCCCTTCACCATCAACCTCGACGTCCTCACCGAGACCTATTGGCAAGCCGGCCAGCGCCTCGCCAAAAACATCGGCGAAGTCCGCGAGCTCGTCCTGCGCGAACTCCACGCCGGCCACACCATCATCGGCGAGTTCGGCCAGGCCTACTGGCTCGATAAACGCCACGGCTACTCGCCCAACGTCACCGCCTCCCACACCTTCACCCCCGAGTTCTTCGAGAGCGCCGGCATCCCCGTCCAGACCATCCACACCTTCGGCGTCGCCAAGGCCTACGACACCAAGGTCGGCACCCACGTCTTCCTCACCCAGATGGACGACGCCCACCCGCTCGCCATCCTCCTCAAGCGCCTCGAATTCGGCACCTCCACCGGCCGCCAGCGCATGGTCGGCTGGTATGACGCCGTGGAAAAAGGCGACGCCCTCCGCTACGGCGGTTTCCAAGATGTGATGATCAACAAACTCGACGCCCTCAGCCACCGCGCCGACTGGAACTCCGAGCTGCTCATCGCCGTCGCCTACGAAGACGCCGCCGGCCAGCGTTACCACCACGTCCCGCGCAACGACGCCATCCGCAAGACCCTCCGCCCCGTTTACGAGAAGTATGCCGGCTGGTCCGAGGATATTTCCCACGTGCGCCACTTCGCCAATCTCCCCGCCAACGCGAAGAAATACGTCGGCGGCATGGTGCGCTCGATGCTCGCCGTCGCCTACCACGGCGACCGCTGGCCGCACGAGAGTCGCCTGCCGAATCTCCGCTACCTCGGTGTCGGTCCCGAGCCCTCCCAAATCATCAAGGACGTGCCACCCACCTCCGAGTTGATCCGGCTCTAAACCCCGCCCGCTCGCGCCGCGCGCCGCCGCCCCCGAAGATGCCCGATCCGCAACCCACGCCTTCGGTCTCCTCGCATCCGTTGCCGCCTGCCGGAGCGGCTGCGCTTCCCCTGCCCGCCATGAGCGAAGAGGTGCCGCTGGAGCGCATCCGCGAAATCTGCACCGCCTACGGGCTCCACGCGCTCTGGGCCAAGATCGAGCGCGACCCGCCGGTCCGCCCTTTTAAGAGCGACGGCTGCACCGGCTGGGTGGACGAGTGGCGCGGCGTCAGCATCTACTCCGCCGGTTTTTTCCACGACTTGAAATACTGGTCCGGCTACCCCGGCGAGGATGTCGAGCGCCTCGTCGCCGACGCCGAGCTGATGATCGACGTCGCCCGCCTGCTCAAGGAAACCACCATGGCCGAGACGATGTTTCACGGCGTGCGCGTCGGCGGCTCCGAGCACCTCAAAA